>NZ_AJQF01000508.1:0-2085 GCF_000261705.1 Bradyrhizobium genomosp. III
ATCGAAAGCGACGCTGGCGATGGCGAGCGCGCCAGCGCCGACCCTGCGCCTTCTCCAGCGGAGGCCGAGCGGCATGCCGCGAAAGACCAGCACAATCTAGGATGACACGATGGGACGGTTTGAAGGCAAAGTGGCCGTGGTGACCGGCGCCGGCGCCGGCATCGGCAAGGCATGCGCCCTCGCCATCGCGCGCGAGGGCGGCAGAGTGGTGGTGGCCGACATTGATGGCTCGGCGGCTATCGCCTGCACCGCGCAGATCGCGGCCGAAGCGGGCCACGCGCTCGCCCTGGCGATCGACATCGCCGATGCGCAGGCGGTGGCAGCGCTGTTCGAGACGGCGGAGCGGCACTTCGGCGGGGTCGACCTGCTGGTGAACAACGCGAGCGCGATGCATCTGACCCCGCGCGACCGCGCGATCCTCGAGCTGGAGCTAGCGGTCTGGGATCAGACCATGGCGACCAATCTGCGTGGCACGCTGCTCTGCTGCCGGCAGGCCATCCCCCGGATGATCGCCCGCGGCGGTGGCGCGATCGTCAACATGTCGTCGTGCCAGGGGCTCAGTGGTGACACCGCACTGACATCCTACGCCGCGTCGAAGGCGGCGATGAACATGCTGTCGTCCTCACTTGCCACCCAGTACGGTCATGCGCAGATCCGCTGCAATGCGGTTGCGCCGGGTCTCATCATGACCGAGCGACTCCTCGCCAAGCTGGACGCGTGCATGCAAACCCATCTGCGCCGTCACCAGCTCCTGCCGCGCGTCGGCCGCCCCGAGGACGTGGCCGCGCTGGTGGCGTTCCTGCTCTCCGACGATGCTGCGTTCATCACTGGCCAGGTCGTGTGCATCGACGGCGGCATGCTGGCGCATGTGCCGACATACGCCGACGGTGGCAACAGCCGCGCCGCGCGGCCTGCCGGCGAGACCGCAGAAGCGGACGCGGCGCCGCGCTGCTGATGGACATGCTGCTCAACCCGCTGAACCGTCGGCATCGGCTGCGGCACGACATCCCGGTCGTGCCCGGCGCTTTTCCCTTGGTCGGGCATCTTCCCGCCGTCGTCTGCGACCTGCCGCGCCTGCTGCGGCGTGCGGAACGGACGCTGGGCAGCCACTTCTGGCTAGATTTCGGCCCTGCCGGACACCTGATGACCAGTCTGGATCCGGATGCTCTCGCACTGCTCCGGCACAAGGACGTGTCCTCGGGGCTGATCGAAGACATCGCGCCCGAATTGTTTGGCGGAACGTTGGTCGCCCAGGACGGCATCGCGCACCGGCAGGCGCGCGATGCGATCCAGGCGGCGCTTCTGCCCAAGGGGCTGACCCTGGCCGGCATCGGCGAGCTGTTCGCGCCCGTCATCCGGGCGCGCGTGCAGAGGTGGCGGGAACGGGGCGACGTCACCATCCTGCGCGAAACCGGCGATCTAATGCTCAAGCTCATCTTCAGTCTCATGGGAATCCCCGCGCAGGACCTGCCGGGATGGCATCGCAAGTACCGGCAACTGCTGCAGTTGATCGTCGCGCCCCCGGTCGACCTGCCTGGACTGCCCTTGCGGCGGGGCCGCGCGGCCCGCGACTGGATCGATGCGCGGTTGCGCGAGTTCGTCCGCGCCGCGCGCGAACATGCCTCGCGCACCGGGTTGATCAACGACATGGTGAGCGCCTTCGATCGCAGCGACGATGCGCTTTCCGATGACGTCCTGGTCGCCAATATTCGCTTGCTGCTGCTTGGTGGTCACGACACCACCGCCTCGACGATGGCCTGGATGGTGATCGAGCTAGCGCGGCAGCCTGGGCTGTGGGACGCCCTGGTCGAGGAGGCGCAACGCGTAGGCGCGGTGCCGACTCGGCACGCGGACCTGGCGCAGTGTCCGGTCGCTGAGGCGCTGTTCCGCGAGACGCTGCGCGTGCATCCGGCGACGCCGCTCCTAGTGCGTCGCGCACTGCGTGAATTGCGAATCGGCCAACAGCGCATTCCTACGGGCACCGATCTGTGCATCCCGCTGCTGCATTTCTCGACCTCGGCGCTGCTGCACGAGGCGCCTGATCAGTTTCGGCTGGCGCGGTGGCTTCAACGCACCGAGCCGATC
>NZ_AJQF01000509.1:0-26045 GCF_000261705.1 Bradyrhizobium genomosp. III
ACCACGAGCCGCATTCGCCTTGCGTTCGCCGCGGCCTGTCCGGAAGCCGACCTGATCCGCTGCTTGCCAGGTGCGCTGCTGCCGCTCGGTCCTTGACCGGCGGGGCGTCCGCCCCCCGTTCGCCCAACCTATACCTCAAGCGCGTTGCAAAGTACGGGTCGTCAGGCGGTGAAAAGCCGAAGGCAATCCTGTGCGCCTCGTCAGACAAGATGTTCGGCCGCATCAATCGGGCCCCAAAGCCGCACTCTCACGAATAGGACGGGCTAGCATTGTTAGGAGGTTTGTGCATGTGCACATGATGCGCGCCGACTCGAACGACGGCCAGGCGCGGAGACGTGACCATAGGAGACGTCCGTGAAATCTTGGACGGACTTCGCTGCAGGCTCTCCGATTGATCGATATCGTACAGATTCGTCGCACTCTCAGGATTGCTGGCTTCTTCAAGAATGCAGGAGCTTTGAATGAAGGATGGGGAATGCCATGGGTGTGCTGGTTTCCGCTCGATCTCGCCCACCGTTCCGATTTGGTGTCGCCCGCCATGCCCAATCGCTTTTCTTAGCTGCGGCTGAAGTTCGTGCATGGTTTCCTCGGCGCGCCCGGTGCTGCTGCTTCTTCCTCGCACGTGCGTCAGGCATTTCCTGGCATTGGACGGGGTCTTCTCGGCATAACGCATTGCAAGCTCGTCAGGCTCCAAGCTCTTCTCAGGCAATTGCAGACGCGACAACCACAAGCAGTTCTGCCCGCAGCAGCCCATTACCCTTGCCGTCCCACCAAGCCTGGTAGGTGCGATCACGGGTCGTTTCGGGGATGATCCGACGCGAGTAAAGGTGCAACAACGGCTACAGCTATCAACTAGGAAATACGAGCGTCGGCCTCCAAAGAACGGAAGCCGGATTTCCTATGGCGACTGGTTTCACCAGCCAGCGGTGGCGAGAACTGTTTCCCGGACGGACTGATGTCACATCAATCGTGGATTTTCAGGTTGCACATCCGCTCGTCGGTAACGCCGGCGATATTCTGCTCGAGCACCAACTAGGGCGAGACGGCGAACGGCCGCTAGTGAACTGGCGTCCTGCCAATGACGAAGCGAGAGCCCGTGCAGAACAACTGGGCTTCGTTCATGTGGATCCCGATGATATGGTACTTGATCCCACCCAGTCCAAACAGTGGAGATATAGGGATGGTGAATGGCAGCGCGCAACCAATTCTTCGATGTATCTCTCCAAAGCGTCGAGCGATGATGAACCTTCATCAGAGCCCGACTCGGATGGAGACTTCATGTGACGTGAGATCTCTACCAATCCATTTGAGGTGGAGCAGAGCGCAGACCAACCGACACCTGCGGCTTACGATCGAGCCTTGGACGGAGCGAAGCCCAAGCCAATTCGGCTCAAGCCGTGAGGTGCACTGTACTGGCGGCGGTTTACGAGAGCTGGTGCCTATAATAGCACAAAAGAAAACCCCGGCTTCCAGCCGGAGTTTTCGACTCCCGCCCGGGCGGGAGGAGCGGATTGCCTATGGCAGGCGCCAGCGTCATTGTGTCCTCGCCATCAGAATGGCTCGGGATCTTTCCGGGTTGCCTGGGTGAGGAGGGTTTCGTTGGCCGTTTTCTTCGTAGGCGTCTCGAGAAGTGTCGGGCCAACTCATCGAGCAACGAGACCATCCACCCGGGCTCGCCGGCATTGGATGCGAAGATCAAAAAATGGAGCAGATGTCAGGACAACTACCTTGCCTTCGTTCAACTCGCGTCAGTCAGGCTATGGCTGCGCCTTAATGAATCCGCGCCCTAACACTACTTTGGCAGATTGTTAGAATTGGGCTTTTTATTAGGATTCTCATCCTGGCTTGGTTGTGATTCAAGCTTGGGATGGACCGATTCGTTTTGACTGACGCCCAATGGGCGAAGATGGAGCCGCTGTGTCTTGGCAAGCCGGGCGATCCCGGCCGGAGCGGCAAGCTGTTTGTCGAAGCCGCGCTGTGGATTGCCCGCACGGGCAGTCCGTGGCGCGATCTTCCGCGCGCCTTCGGCAACTGGATAACTGCGTACACGCGCTTTCGCGACTGGGCGAAGGCGGGCGTCTGGAAGCGCATGTTTGATGCGGTCTCAGACGAGCCGGACATGGAATATGTCATGGTCTGTAGAAGTTTCGACTTAATCTGACGGCAAGGTTTGAACTGGCAGGGAATGGAGCTGCGGGCGAGCAGGAGCGCTCACCCAAAGGGCGCTCCCGCGCAGCCCGCGGCGTCTCACAGGGAGACGTTACCATGACCCAGGAACAGAAGTCATTCGCGCGAAAGTCGGCATGCTGGAATTGGCCAAGCAGCTCGGCAACGTCAGCCAGGCTTGCCGGATGATGGGCTATAGCCGCGACAGCTTCTACCGGTTCAAGGAACTGTACGACAAGGGCGGCGAGCTGGCGCTGATTGAGATCAGCCGCAAGAAACCGGTCCTGAAGAACCGTGTCGCGCCGGAGGTCGAGGCAGCCGTCGTTGAGCTGGGGATCGACCAGCCGGCCTGGGGTCAGGTGCGGGTCAGCAATGAGCTCAGGAGCCGCGGCCTGTCGATCTCCCCGTTCGGCGTGCGGGCGGTGTGGCTGCGTCACGACCTCGCCAACGTCAAGAAGCGGCTGACGGCGCTGGAGGCCAAGATGGCCCAGGACGGCCTGGTGCTGACCGAGGCCCAGCTCGTTGCGTTGGAAAGGGCCAAGTCCGAGAAGGAGGCGCACGGCGAGTTCGAGAGCGAGTGCCCCGGCTATTGCGGTGCGCAGGACACCTTCTATGTCGGCAACATGAAGGGGGTCGGGCGGATCTATCAGCAGACCTTCATTGACACCTACAGTAAGGTGGCGTTCGCCAAGCTGTATGATCGCAAGACGCCGATCACGGCGGCCGAACTGTTGAATGATCGCGTGGTGCCGTTTTTCGATGCGCGGGGCATCCCGCTAAACCGGATCCTGACCGACCGCGGCACCGAGTATTGCGGCAATCCGGAGCATCACGAATATGAGCTCTACCTCGCCGTCGAAGACATCGATCACACCCGCACCAAGACGAGGAGCCCACAGACCAACGGCATTGTCGAGCGCTTCCACCGCACCGTGCTCGAGGAGTTCTATCGCGTCGTGTTCCGCAAGAAGATCTATCCGAGCATCACTGCCTTGCAGAGCGATCTCGATGAGTGGATCGCTGCCTACAATGAGGTGCGCCCACATCAGGGGCGCTGGTGCTACGGCAAGACGCCGATGCAAACTTTGCGTGACGCAAGTGCTCTGTCGAGAGAAAAATTGTTGCCGGCTGCGTGGGGTCGCACATGAAACCTTTGTCGGACACCTGCCGCGACAAAGCACTCGCTGTCAGCTCAAGTCCCTTCTTTTACAAAGTTTTCCGTCTTGCAACACTCAGCGGCCTACATTCTCATCCGAGCGCCGATGTTCGCCACACCCCGCAATGGCAAGCTTGCTTGCGCGCCGATTGGCGATCCTCCGGACTGCGGGCTGATAACCCTCCCGAAAGGAGTGTTCTCTCCAGGCTCCATGCTTTTGTAAGATAGAGCTTGATGGGGCTCGGCGCTGCTCAGGCAGTCCGCCAAGCCGATGGAGGCATGAGCGCTGTCACCGGATGGCTCACCGCCGCAAGACGATACCTCACCGGATCCCCAGTCGAGCCATCTGCGCTGAAGCGTGCTCCGGATCGGGGAGGGGCTGCCACGGCTGGCCAGCGGCGGTGCTTAACAAGGACTTGCAGAACACAGGAGTGAGCCTGCCGCGATGGATCACGACATTGTCGTGCCCCTCGGCGGCTCGAGCGCTCTGCCAGTGCCGATTGTAGCCGCGCTGTTCGTCGGACTTGACGTGGCAAGCGGCGAATTCGCGATCGCCCAGCGTTGCCAATTGCCAGGCATTTACCGGGCGCTTGGTATGGATGTGCACCCACATCGGCCTTGGCATCGCACCGCTGCGCAGCGCCCTGGGCTGCAGCTTGATTTCGAATAGCGTCCCCGGCTCTCCCTTCAAGGCGTGCGGTGGATCCACTGACGCCAGTTCTCCCGCTTCCCGCAACTGTTCTAGGTATTCTTGCGATGGAAACGCATAGGTCTTCGTGCAATCGCTTGTGATTGCTGCCTTTCGCGCGTTCAATGAGCTTGCCTGTCCCTGAACCTCGGACCACATCCTTGTCAGCCGGACTATTTTTTCGTGCACTTCAGGCACTTGCGCAGGCGTGAGCAGGCCTCGCCGGCGAGGCTCCTCCAGCGCGGCTACACAGGCCTCAATCTCGGAGGACTGCGTCTGCATGCGCTTGATGACGACATCCAACACGTGTTCGGCGTCCTCGGGCTTCATGTGGCGAGCTTGCGAGGCGGCGCTTTGCTGAGCCGGCAGATCGAACTGCAGCAGCTGGTCCAATCGCTCAAGTAATCCCGGCAGTGCTTTCCTGGATGGCGGAGCCATCCACATCTGGAGGTTATCGGCCGCAGCGGATGACGCGCGTGCCTGCTCCGGAGTGGCGAGTTTCTTTGTACCGAGATCCGAGAGCACGATGACCTTGCCCGCCGGGGCCGTCGCCGCATCGGGCCTAGCGAGTTGCGGCGTGGCGGGGCTGGCCGTCGAACTCCCCTCTCCTGCGGCTGCTGCGGGCCTTGCTTTGCCCGTTCTGCGCGCCGGACTGCCTCCGCCCGCTGGGCCAATATTATCCGGAAGCGCAGCCCAAGCCGGCGGTTCAATCGTGGCTTGCGTCTTTGGCTGCAATGCCAGCAGCCGCATGACTTCGTTCGCCGTCACCCACGCAGCTTCCACGATCTGGTCCAGCAACGGCAACGGAAGGTCAGTTTCCGTTGCAGTCCCCCTCAGGCTGTCAAGCATGCCGCTCAGCCCCGATGCAAATTCCGAAAGTCGTTCCATGACTCCTTCCAGAACGGCGCGATGCTCCGCTTCGAGCGCCGCTCCATCGCTGTACAGAACGGCTTGGGCCGTCGAGACGAACGCCGGAAAAACATCTCCGATGAAGGCCCCGAGCAGGCGCACCCTCCCGCTCTCATCCATGAGGGCGTCGCGCACGTCTGGTTCCAACGTGCTCGCTTGCGAGTTGACTAAAAGCTCCACGAGAGCGATCCGCGATTGCAGATACATGCACTTCGTAAAGAGCGCCCAGCCCGTATGATGCCTTAGTGCGGCATCTTCGGCCGTGCGCATGGCGGGCGTGCTGCCTGGAAGGTGGGCGGTAGCGGCACAGACTGACTGCATCCGCTCACAGCGCAGCACCTTCTTTCCCCACAACTCCATGCATGCTGCATAGTGGTTCGCAACGCTTGTAAACAGGCGGCTCAGCTGTGCAGGCGAGGCGATGTCTTTGAGGCTGTCGAGCACGCCTTGTGCTTTCTTTCTGCTCTCCTCCAGCTCGTAGATAATCTGGGTCGCCACTTCATTACATTCGTCAGCCTCCCTCACAGTGTCATCGCGGAGCCGGCGAGCCCGATCGTTTGGCAGAATTCGGCGCGCCAAATCGGGTGGCAGACTGGCGTAGTACGCCAGAACTGTTGCGCCTGCTTTGACGACCTGATCCATCAGATCTTGTCTCTCCGGCAAGTTCCGGGCATGCCCGGCCGCTCGGCGGCAAGCTTCAAGTTCCTCAAGCAGGCTGCTCAATTCTCGCTTTGCTGCCTTTATCTCCTCCCTCGTTGGCGCCGCTACGTCCGAAGTTGGCGGCGGGTTCGCAAGCGTCGCCGCTCTCACATCAGGCTCAGACCGTATCCGCCCTACGACGGCATCGAAGGACTGATCGCGTTCCCCAGGGAAGAGACCAGACTCCGGGCTCGAACGGCTCGATTCCCTAATGCTTTCGGCTCCCGCGGCCTCAAGCTCTGATGGACCAGCTCGGCCAATGCCTTTCATGCTTCATCTCCGGATAATTGAGGGTGCGCAGCCTGTCTGGATAGGCCGACTGGCTGACGACTAGCTGACCAAGAGCATTCATCCGGATGCGCAAGGAAGAAGATGCGGCCTTGTGTTCGACTTCTATCGCAGCTTCCATGCTGCTGGAGTAACCGCGTCAGTTCCGGTGTCATCAGCTGAGACGCGAACAGGCCAGACGCCCCCTTATAGAAAACTGACAGCTATAGAAAAATGACAGTCGCGTGCACCAAGCATTCGCCTCACGTATCGTTCTTCACGGGCGATTCAACGTCTGCCCGGTTATAAATAGCTGCCGACAGAACCTTCGCTTCTATCCATTCATCTGCGCAGTTTGAAGAAGCCAAGATAGTTCACATCAATCCACACCCACCGCACACCGGCGGTCGAGACTGTCCCGATCATGGCCTAAGCTTCAATCCGCACGGGGAGAGCGGAATAGCCGTGCACGAAGTTAGATGCAATTCGCTCGGGTTCGCCGACGACCTTGATCTTCAATCCCCCATCCAAAATCTCTTCCCAGAGGACTCTCAACTGCAGTTCCGCAAGGTGTCGGCCAAGACAGCGATGGATTCCGAATCCGAACGAGAGGTGTTGCCGCACATTCTTGCGGTCGATCACGAAACTGTTGGCGTTCTCAATGACCTCTTCGTCTCTATTGCCGGAGATGTACCACATGACGACCTTGTCGCCTGTCCTGATCGGTTTTCCCCCAACGATGCTGTCTATAGCAGCAGTGCGGCGCATATGTGCGATCGGCGTCTGGTATCGAATGATCTCAGACACGGCGCTCGAGATCAACTTGGGATTGTCAGTTAGTTTCCGCAGTTCGGAGGGGTACTGGCTCATGAACAGGAGGCCGCCGGTAATCGAGTTGCGCGTGGTATCATTGCCGCCTACGATCAGTAGAATGAGGTTCCCAAGAAACTCAGTTGGCTCCATATGGCGTGTGACGGGTGAATGCGCCATCAAGGAAATCAGGTCGAGGCGTGGCTCGGCATTGATGCGCTCGTTCCAAAGCCGTGTGAAATAGTCCAGGCACTCCGACAAGATGGTGCTTCGCTTGTCCCAGCTGTCGATGGCATAGCCTGCTTTAGGAGTTGTAACAGCTGCGTCCGACCAATAGGTCAGGAGTCGCCGATCCTCAAATGGGAAGTCGAACAGCGTGGCGAGCGTTTGCGTCGTCAACTCTATGGAGACCTTGGTTACCCAATTGAAGACTTCATTACGCGGCAAGCCATCGAGAATCATCCGGACCCGAGAGCGGATCAAGGTTTCGAGCCTCGTCAGGCTTTCCGGCCCGACGATCGGACTCACCGTGTTGCGCTGCTCGGCGTGCTGGGGAGGCCCCATCTTGATGAAACTTGGGGTCCAGTGCTTATCAGGCACCTCGACAATGGTGACACCTTGCTGTGACGAAAACGCGTGGTGGTTTGTGTCGACCGCTACGATATCCCGGTATTTCGTTATTGACCAATATGGACCATGAGCGCTATTTTGACAGTAGTGAACGGGATCTTCTCTTCGCAACCGCTCGAAGCAACCCCATATGCTGTCGTCTTGAAAGCGCTTGCCCTCGCTTACATCCAGCTCGCTGAGCGGGATAATATATCCATCATCCGCTCTATGGATTTCCAATCGCCTGTTCATAACATCTCCGCAGATTTTGTTCGCGAGAGCTTACGGATCCAAACTTACGATTCACCGGTTTGAGCTGTCGTGGCGTTTGGCTGTGACAAGCTACCCGAACAGACTATCTCAAAGTGCGGCTAGCCAGCCCTACCATGTCGGGCAGTAAGGATCGCATTGACTTTCCGGCTCCATCTACTCAATGGATCGCTGAGAGCTGTCACCACCGCTGGCCTCGCCGTTTCCGGGAACGGCATCGGCGTCAACATAGTGGCTGTCGTTGCCCTGACGGCGAAGGAGCTGGTCCGGCTGCCGCGGCTAGGTCCTGTTCTTCCCAGTGACACCGTCCTGCGCCGCCCTAACAGAGGCCGCCGACGAACGTCATCGCGCTGCCCGATCGCTATCTGAGCGCTACCGCGCGAGCCCAGCGCGAAACTTCGCCTTCATTGAGGGCTCCTACAACCGAACTTGGCTTCATTCCGCTCGCATATATCGCCCCAATCGACATGGAGCTAAGAGCCACCTAACCCCGTCTACTTTTTCGGGCGAAGATCTATGAGTAATCGACTCGCTACGACTGCTTAGGCAAATCGATCCAGATATCCTGAGCACCATTTAGGAGCGTATCCTGATCTGGAACATAGATGCTATCGGAAACCGTGAGGCCATGAGCCATTGCAGCCCCAATAATTAAGAATGGGAGCTTGACCTGCTCTAAATCTTTGAAATTATCAGCGTCGACAATCCGAACAAACTCGAGTCTAAACTGTCGAAACTCTATCCGAGATGTCGCCGACGCGACCAGATCCTTCACGCTTGACGCTCCTCGGGCGATCTCTTCTCTTGAACGGTTGAGTGCCGTGAAGAGACAGGACAGCTCATCAAGCTCGGAACGGTTAAATCGCCTCAAGCGCGACGAAATGGGCACTCCGTTCTTGTATCTCACGGTCGGCACAAACCTTATCTCGCAATCGAGAAGCAGGTCTGCGACGGCGCGCTTTACCAGGATCGCCTGACCTATATCTTTCAGGCCGAAGTAACTGCGAGTTGGCCTCGAATAGCAGATCCAGCGGATTGCTCCAGTAACGGCTTCCTTCAAATAAGTTTCAGGCCCCCCTAAACGCAAATCACAGTCACCTTGCGATACATACGTTCGATAGCCGACCGGGAACATTTCGGTGTCGCTCGACGAAATCACGGCAGTTGCTCCTGAACGTAGGGCAAGTCCAATATCATCGTCCAAATTGAAATCGTAGCTCCCACCTGGTCTAAGCTGGATCTTGTTCGGGTACACTGTGACGATCGCGACATCATTCTCCAATGCCGCTCTTCTAATCAGCTCTGCATGCCCAAGATGCAGGGCGCCGAGAGTGTGGACCGTTCCAATCGTCTGACCTGTTCTCGCGACCTCCCGGATGAACGCCTTGCCTGCGGAAAGACCTGTCAGATGCATCTTCTTACTCCGCTTTTTGAACGCCAAAATAGTGGCGCGTTCGGATCTCGGAAGGCGCGCCGCCCAGCGTCTCGTGGGCCGCGCACGCCAACGAGCACCAAAGAGGTTTTACGCCCTCTCACACCTCGACCACCGCACGAACTGTCCAAAGCTCGCGCGCACTGTTCTTGCAGCTCCGAAGCAGTCAGGTTGACCCTTCTCGACCCCGTCTGATCACCGATGAGAATTCAGCCAGATAGCTTGATGGTTCGCGCGGCTGCCGCCCCTCCAGAGCGACCTGCAGTCCCCGACAACGGTCGGCGAAAAATGGTGGCTCGAAAGTGGTTATCTTAGCGCCCGAAAAGTCCACCTTTACGAAACTGGCCTGGAACGGCGATATCCCACTCAGGTTCGCATCGCGCAGGGACGATTGGTTCATGCGAACGTATGCGGCTCGCGTTGCCTCCAGGTTACTTTCGGTCATATCCGCGGCGAGATATGCCTGAACGAGATTTGATCCCTCGAAATTTGCGTGATTCAATGCCATTGATTGCGGCGGATCACCGGTGATCATCGACCTGTAGAGGTAAGCTTGGGATAGGTCCGCATGCTCCAGATCGCAGTCGCGCACAAAGGCGCAGCGGCCGCGAAAACCGGTGAATTTGGCCGCTCGCATTGTGCTCTCTGTTATCGAAATGCTTTCACCTGATGCGCTAGATAGATCCGCCCCATTCAGCTGACAGGAGTGAATAGATGCACCGGTAAGCACGGCACCCACGAGGTTCGCGTCGGACAGGCCTACGGACAGAAGCCGCGCCTCGGTCAAGTCTGCCTGTTCCAGCTCCGCTCCCGCAAGATTTGATAGGTGAAGATCAGCGAATGGGGCGCTCAGGGCTCTCGCCCGAATCCGCCCGCTCACCTTTGAGAGTCTCAGATACGGAAGATGAGCGCCCTCTAAGACGAGACCATCGATCGAGATGGGACGCACGATCGATAAACAGTCTCCCTTCGACTGAAAGAACGAGCAATCCGCCAGATGCGCCTTCGTGATCGTGACCTGGCTCAGCTTTGCGAAGCGGAAGGACGCTGAAGGGAGGAAGCATTCATTGATGGTTGAGCCCTGTAATTCCGCGCCGTCGAATACAGCATCACTCGCGTCGCACTGGTAAACGAGGAGCCCGCTGAGCATCGCGTTGTCAAAGCGTGTTCTTTTCATGCTGCAACCGTGAAAAAGGCTGCCGGTTGCATCGATTACATTGCGCAGACTGGCATCATCGAAGTTGCAGACCTGCGCTGCCATCGCATGCATATAGGCAAAATCGAGCTTGGCCCCCATGAAACTTGCCCGCTCTAGCCCCGGACAGATAAGGTTCGCCTCAGAAAGATCTGCTCGATCCAACTTTGTTCCGTAGAGCTGCGCGCGATTGAGGGTACAGCGTCGCAGCGGGAAATCTGATAGGTCATGACCGCTAAGGTTCTCGGAGGATAGCTGCAAGCCAATCCCGGTCCTTCTGATTGCCTCCTCGGTTCGCCTCCTAACAGCAGCAACCGCCAGCAGCCGGTCGGCAGCCCGGCTCCAGTACCGAACGAACTCGCCATCTGATGAAAGCTTGTCTTTCGGATCTGAGTAGTGCTCTGCCCCTTCATTCACGGTGCACTCGCTATCAGCGCCGATCCTTTGCGACATGTCGAGAGTTCCGTACTGCCAGGATTACGAGGACCTCTTTGTGCTTGGCATGGACGCAGGCTGCGGGCTTTGTGGCGAACTCGCCGGGGATTTGGTGACACGACGTGTCGACGAGACTCTTATCATGTCGCTGTCCGCGGCGGCCGACGCTTGACCACGTCAGCCGAATTCTTGTCATGCGTGTCCACTGCCAATCGGTGCAATTGTCTACCACACCCACCAACCCTGATCCGTTGTTTGGCAGCGCTGATATGTCCGAAAGTGTGTTTCTTTTCGCCAGCTCTTCGACACTCCACATCACTCTCCATTAACCCGAATGCGCAACATTCTAGGTCTTTCTTCTTGTTCGGAATGGACCCGCGGCTTGCGGGCGGAACAGTGATCGTTCACCTAGCTCTGCACTCAGCCTGGCCTTACCTCATCGGCAGCAACAACCGTGCCAGCCGCATCAGTCGGAATTGTCGAGCTAAATCGGCAGCGTAATTTCCACATGGGCGCAGAATGTTCTGATTCTGACAAACACGGTCCCGCTGACAGAAACCGCATTATGGTCGCTACGCCACCTTGAAAGCAAAAATTCCGACTTCGGTTGCAGGAGGGCAAGAGCCGCAGTCCTTACGGGCACGCAATCGATCAATTGCAATTCGACACTTGCGGATCGCCGGCCTCCTGGTTAGCCAAAGCTCGCGATCGGCTAGGCCTGCTCCGCGAGCCGACGGGGCCATCTATGGGAGAACGAGTTGGGCCGATCGAAGTCGCACCCCCGTGGCTTGTTTTGCGACTAACGCTCGGCGCGCCGACGCGATCCATCGCATCAGTATTCCCAACAATGGATCTTCATGCCACGCGGCCCGGTCAGAGCCCGATGGCCGCGGCATGATCCGGCGTTAGTATCCCCAGCAGCTTCTTGAAGAGCTTTTCAAAGTCCTTCACGGGGAGCCGATGCAAGCTAGTCCAGGCAGGCTGCCCCATGCGGCTCAAGCTTACGGTAAGCGGGCCCTCCCCCGGGCTGCTTCCCCATAACCTTTCATACGGTACTGCCATGAAGCGGAGAGCGACAATGGCCCATCTCGCCAAAACTCTGCTCCGCAATAAACAACAGGCTCGCCGGCACAGACGCAATGGCCACGGGCTTTCTTCAAGCAATTGGGTCTGGTCAGCTGTTCGACAGCTAGGCTTTCTAGCATAACAGCATCTTTATCCGGACTGGAGCCCGACTCGAACACAAATATCTGGACGAGAAGCATGAGCTGGATTGCCGGTCAGGGGCCTGCCGCACGCCTCAACACCGAACGTTCGAGAACCAGACCGGTGCATCTTATACAAACTGCGCCCGTCTCAGTTCCTGCTCCTGATCTGATCAACTTTTGCATGACGATATTGAAGGCCGACAAAAGGAGACCGGAATGGCCCCATTTGACAACGTCAACCCATCCGAGGCTCGGATGCATAACCTCGATCCACAACAGGAAGAGACGGCGCAAGCAGACTTTGAGCATCGGCTTGGAGAGGCTCAGCCAATCCTCGCATCATTAGCTTCACCCGCGGCTGGATCGAACCCGACGGTAACGGACGGCAACAAGAAAGCGCAAGCTATCCCTGAGAACGAACGGTGCGCGGCTGCATCGTTCGTGAGAACGCGCGGTCAGCTTGCCGCAACGTTGACTTGCGCTAACCTTGCGGAACTCAGAAGAGACATCGAACTCGCTGCGCAAAGATCAGCACAATGGCCAAGAGCGACTGGATCGTCAGCCTATCGCGTCGACAGTGACCGCGTTTACGACGACGTGTTGGCATCGTCATACACGGAGCTGCAGCGCTTTCAAAACCACGCCAGCCACTGCAGGCCACATGTGTTGGACCGTCAAAGCGCGATGGCCCATTTGCGTTCCATGGCGGCTTTGCGTTACGAGCAAGCTCCCTGGAATATCTGGGGAGGCCAACGACTAGATCTGGGCCGCGCAGCGGCAGAGCACATGAGGGGCGATACCAATTCTTCGCCTTTTGTGTCACTGTCCGAGGACGCCTCACTACTGCTCGTTTCGCCGGACGACGACAAGGAGTTTGGCGCCAAAGTCATCGCGGAAAACGCGAATGAGTTGCACACCTACACGGTGCCGAGGGTCACAACTTGGACGGCGGAAGACATCGTCAGTATTCTCGAGGATGGAACCGAAAATGATGAACCCGATCTGGCATGGGTGAGTGCTACCCCAACCGAAGAGCGTGAGGTACTATTTCTGGGTGGGAATCTGGACGACTTTCGGACGGCCAGCGCATCGAATCCGTACAAAAAGTCAGGAGCAAAAGGCTGATGACGCAGGCTCCGGAAAGGGTGATTTGCCTTTTCCGATGCTTGGAAAAGTCGAAAACAGCGTTCATGCTATAATCCTCCGGTCCGTCTGCCCGGCGAGGGGGAGCGTCAACAACGCCGGTCCTGGCTGGATCCGCTTAAATATGATGTTCTCACGAGGGCCGCGGGCAGCGCGTGGACGTAGCGAGATCATCTGGACGTTCAACCGAGAGGTATTGGCTCAGCCCCATACGACGACTGCATGAGCCGCCGATCTTCCACCTCAAAGATCGAATGGAGATCGGCGACATTCATGAGTTAGCTGAGCAACAAGTTCAGGCAACTTGATCCTTCCCTGACGAAAAGACGGCTAGAAAGAGTCTGGCAGTCCTGACGATCGAAAAGATCCGTATCATGCCCGGCGAAGCTGTCCACACGATGGAGGATCAAGTCTACGAAGCGCCCGTCTGCTCTGTGCTCTTCGTTACCAGATGAACTTTGCGCCATCCGGCACTTCGCAGATGAATTCGCCTTGATTCGCGAGTTCGGTGGTCCCGACGACAAGTTTGGAGGCTCGCACCGTCAGCTTGCCTTCGCGGCTAAGGCTATGGCGGATGTACTCGGTCACGGCATGTCCGGAGCTGTCGACCGTTTGATGAGCATTGGCGAAGCTGATGCCGCTCTGGCTGGTCACCCTGAAGGCATTGATGACCAGACCGGCCTGCGTCGCCGACGCAGGTTTGCCACCATCCGCGTTGGTACAGTGGGTCATATCGAGGATGAGCTTCACATTCTTCCCCGCTTGGAGGGCTCTGAGTACTTCAGTGTATTTCGGCGAGGGGTCGTCGGCTCTTGCCGGCGCGCTCGCGGCCGAAAGCAAGGACAACAGGATCGTTAGTCCTCGGCCAGTAACCTTCATATGCTCTTCTCCCTCGATAAGTACCGCCGATTGCGGCCTCCAAGTCGTGATGCTCGCGATGCGTTTGGCTGATTCCAGACAACAAGCGCGCTCGTACAAAGCAGCCTGTCGCAACGACGCGCAAGACGTTGTAATGGCTATTCCGACATCACAACCTCGTATGTTAGGTTTGCGGAAGTGGCTTAGCTTCCCGCGCGTCGACTAGACCGGCTTGATCCAGCGTCGTCCGCTTGGAAACAGCAAACCAAACCGGTTGCGCTGGTCCGCCACAGGCCTCTCGAGCGAGAGAATGTAGTTCTCGCCTCTGCATAAGTAGACGATCTACGAACGCGCCTTTCGCCACCTCAAGCACCGGCTCGTCCATCTTGCTGTGCACGGGCTGTCTGCCTTAGATCACGCGTCCACAATGAAGTGGTGGGCGCGTCCTGGCGTGCCGATCCGAACAATCTCAGGCATCCAATAGCAGCCCAATCGAACACCAATGCCAGGAGGCAAACGGCAGCACCGATTTTGATCCGACGCTTCGCGCGACTTCCTTCCGGCTGGCTGTTCGCCATGCTGACTGACTCAATTCGACTCCGTCAAGAGCTGAAACTAAATGGCGCCCTCTCTGGTCTGTCAGCTTCTCGAAAGCTGCGCCTGCAACAATCTAGGCTGGCATCCGGCACTTCGAAGGGAGAGAGATATGAACGTTGATCCACGAAATGCTGTGGACACTCCCTTTGAGGTTCACAACGTGGTACAGCAGGCGCGCCGCGTCCATGGACAACAGGATGAGCTTGGCGCCGAGAGCAGCGCAACGGCACACAATTCCGAAGATCAAGCAAGCTTCGAGCAGCAGCTGAATGACTTGGATATAGACGACCTCGATTCGGCCTACCCGACGCCGCCTTCACTCTGCTTAGCGGCAAATTCCGCGACTGCCACGTCCTCGTCTGCGCCAGGCGAGGCCGCCTCGGAACCCGGTAGCTGCCCAGCCCCATCATTTGTCAGTGCCCGCGCTCAGCTTGCAGCAACACTGACAGGTGCCAATCTTGAAGTGCTTCGCAATGAGATCGACCTTGCCGTGCAGCAGGCGGCGCGCTGGTCACCGGCGAGCGCACCTAGCATTGACCGAGACGGCGTATTTGACGACGTCGTGAGGTCGTCTTATGTCACACTGCGGCGTTTTCAGAATCAGAATAGTGACTGCAAGCCGCATACGGACGAAAACACAAGCGCCATATTGCATGTTCGCAACACGGCTCGGGATCATTCTTCCATTGGAGATCATCCAGAGCGGTATCCTATTGACCGGGCGCGCCAAGCTGGCTGGCATATGCGCGGCAAGACAACAACATCACCCTTCGTATCGTTGGTCGAAGATCCGGCGAAACTCGCCGTTTCTCGCGATCATTGGGCGAGGGCGATCGCCAACAATGCGAACGCACTGCACACCTACACTGTTCCGAAGCACAGTGTCTGGACGCCAGACGACGTGATGAGCAGCATTGCGCTCAGAATGAATGCTGAAGACTACGACAACATCGATGCGGACGTCGATTTGATGTGCTCACTTGGCAGAACGCCAACGAAAGAGACCGAGCGCCTGTTCTTGGGCGGAAACTTGGAAAGCTACCGCACCGGCAGAGAAGAAAATCCCTATAAGCGCGAGAGCAATGAGTAGATGGTCTCTCGGCCAAACCGTTGGGCTGGTTCGTTGGTTTTCAAGCACCCAAACTCCCAAAAGAAAGACCTTGAAGCGGCGTACCAACTCCGCACACGCAGAACAGCTTAAGCTTATGCGGCGACCGGCGGCCCGATCAACTCGCCGGTCGAGCGGCAGAGCGGTTGGGTCTCCGACAAGATGCACTTCCGGCGACGCGAGGATGTCGGACAATCCTCCTCCTGTGCGCGCTCGTTGGAGCATCCCGGCGCCTTGGACATTGTGAGTTCGAACGACATACGAGCTCACGGCTGGCTGGCGGCTTTGGTGGAGTTACGCCGCTGAACGCGCTGCGTCCCTCTCTGTACTCGGTCTGAAATTGGCCGCGCGGTCAAGCAACAGGTGTTTCGGCCGCGATCGCATCGGGCATTCGCTCCCCGCGATAAGCCGCGCTGCTACAAGACAGCCGATCCGTCACCTGGATGCGTTCCATCAAAACAATCGATTTTGCGGAGCGCGCCTAAGAGGCTCATAGTCGATCGCAATATAAGGAGGCCGCATTCAAGATGACGTCTGGCAATCGATTCTCTCCTCAATCCCTTGCCGAACAACTTGGCTCGAGCGATCGACAGTCTTCACCTCGAACGTTGCTTCCTGTTCATCAAGTGGACGTCCACCTCTCGCCACGGTCTCCCCGCTAAATTGACACGCATGAGGCGGATCGGATCGCCCCGCTCCTGGTGTCATGGCTTACCCCGCTTGCCAAGAGCGCCTGCCTCTTCTGCACTCAATAGCGCTTCTGCGAGACGTTTAATTGGACGGACGAATGCTCACGGCTTTGTACACAGCGAGACGGACCGCCGCGCGCAGTTCGACGGCATGGTCGAACTGTGTCGCCGTTGCCTCACAACGATTCCAAACTGAAGGCACCCCGACAAAGAGCATTCAATTGCACTTGAATCTCACCTCGCGTCAGATTGTAGGATTTCCGACAGTCTCGCGACACAGTCCGCTCGTGTGAACTCTTCCTGACGGGTACCAACAATTGCGAACGTCTCAAAAACTCAATGCTCGGCCGATTCGGTTGATCACACTACCCAACTCCTCCTTTTTAGAGCTTGCATCGTTCATCTGCTCTGTGAGGGCTGGGCGAAGCGCCGTCTTCGCAGGCAGACCTGGATCCAGCGCGCGAGAACAACGCGGGCAGTCTTTGTTTCGCCTATGCCGACGAAAGGCAGAGTTCCTGAGCCGTGCACCCGATCCGACGACATGGAGCCGGCGTCGCCGCCTCAGACAAGGCACGACAGCAATGCCGCACGTAATTTGTCCTTCATTGGCAGCACTAGCTCAGTTGGGACGGAGAACGCCTCGGAAGCGACCGAGCATTGGAACGGTTGACATCTTACTTGGATAACGCCGGCAAACGAGAGGACGTCTGTCCCGAAGGACGCGTTGATCGTTTCGTCGCATCTCGGCCTTTTACACCCCATTGGCCGGCACATAGCGCGCGAAGTGTCTTTAGCGCGGAACACTTGCAATGCCGCGACTTGACGGCACTACGGCCAACAGCCTCGCAAGACTGACCGCGGATCAAGACGAACTGGGAAGTATTCAATGTCGGTTTCGCAAGCCTGTTCGACGACAAATACAGCTGATCTCGCCCGTGCCTTGCTTTCGCTGGGGCAGTCTCGCGCGATCACTACCGCTAGCATTCGCGCAGCGCATGCAGGCATTGCTATGTGCCGCCCACAGATGCATCAGTGCGCCGCCAGGGCTCTCAACCCCGTAAGTCATCGCAGAGCTCTTGCCAACATAACGGATATGTTGAGCTGCGCCGCCCGCCCAGGCGACCCGCCGCGAGCCGTCACATATCCGATGTCAATGGATGCGCATGCATCGGTCGCCTGCCAACAAGCTCTTGCGGGTCGTCTACGGCTTTTCGAATTCATGCCAGACCGGCAGCATCCAGTCGCCGGATCTCTTGGTCAACCCTAACACGCTCAAGTCTTGCCGAGGACGGACGAGAGGCGATGGATGCGAATTCTCCTGGTTGATCATCATGCGGACTTTGGCCGCGCTGTGAAGGCAACGCTCGTGAATTGCGGGTTCGCGGTGGACGTGACGCCCACGCTGGATGAGGCGTCAGCCGCGCTGGATTGCGCAAACTACCACCTCGTACTGCTGGAGTCCGTCTTGCCGGATGGGGATAGTTTGGACTGGTTGAAGCAGTTGCGGCGCGAAGGACGATCAATGCCGGCAATGATGATGAGCAGTCTCAATGATCTCAGCCGCCGGATCGCGACCTTCAATGCGGGAGCGGATGATTTCCTGCCCAAGCCTGTGTCGATCGACGAACTCATCGCTCGCATGCGGGCCATTTTGCGAAGGTCAACGCAAATGACGGCGCCGGTCGTGACATTCGGGAATCTGCATTTCGATCCGATCGCCAGACAAGTCTCGGTGGGTGGCCGGATCCTGAGGATTGCTCGGCGTGAGGTGTGCATTCTCGAGCATCTGCTCAATCGCGCCGGCCGCACTGTGCCGCGCGCTTCGCTGGAAGATAGCTTGTACGCGTTCGATGACGAGGTTTCGACCAATGCGCTGGAAGTCGGGATTTATCGCTTACGCGCGCATTTGAACCAGGCGGGTGCGACGCTCAGAATCAAGACCGCGCGCGGCGTCGGTTACACTCTTGAACTCGTTGGCACAGCATCGGCTGCCTAGCAGCGTCACTTAAAGGCAACAATCGCTTGAAGGTCCTTAATAATGCCGCCGGCGCTACCCAGCCGCCTGCGATCACCAACCCACAACGCTCTGCCGCTCTCAATCGTCTCTGCTACCTCCTATGCGGATTTGCTTTGCTGTTTCCGCTTGCGGCCTCAGCCGAGACCAAGCGGGACGGCAAAGGAGAGATGCCACGTGCGGCACCCGGCAGCACCACGGGCACGCTCAATATTACCTCGTCACAGGGAAAGACGGTGCATTTGAGCGCACCGGCGGCGACCATTTTTGTCGCCGACCCTGCAATTGCCGATTATCAAGCTCCGTCGAGCAGTACAATTTTCGTGTTCGGCAAAAAGTCCGGGCGGACGAGCCTGTTCGCCCTCAACGAAAACGGCGAGGCTCTTGCCGAGCTGCGTATTGTCGTAACCCAACCACTCGAGGATCTACGGGCCGCGCTCAAGGCCGAGGTCGGCGACTATCCAATTCAGGTCAGCTATACCCCGCGCGGGGCGATCCTTAGCGGTATAGCGCCCAATGCCGATGTCGTTGAGGCTGCGAGGAAGGTCACTGAGCAATTTGTTGGCGCGGGCGCCCCGGTCGTCAACAAGATCCAGGTCGCCGGCTCACTGCAGGTAAATCTCAGCGTGCGCGTAGCAGAAGTCTCCCGCACCGCCGTCAAGGATCTCAACATCAACTTCACCGCCTCGGGCCCAAACGGCGCTTTCCTTGCCACCGGCAAACCGGGAGGGTCCGGCAGGGCTGGCGGCGGCGGCACGATTGGGATCGGGTTTAGCACCGGCAATATCAACCTCAGCGCTGTTCTCGACGCTCTCGCCAGTGAGCACCTCGCCTCAATCCTGGCTGAGCCGAACCTGACGGCAATGTCCGGCGAAGCCGCAAGCTTCCTCGCCGGCGGCGAGTTTCCGATCCCAGTCATGCAGGACAACAGGCAGGTTTCGGTCCAATTCCGGCAGTTCGGCGTGAGCTTGGAATTCGTCCCGACAGTGCTCAGCAACAACCAGATCATTGTCCGTGTGAAGCCCGAAGTCAGCGAACTATCGACCGAAGGCGAAGTCAAGATCAATGGTATGGCGGTTCCTGCCCTCTCGACGCGGCGGGCGAGCACCGTGGTCGAGCTCGCCAGCGGCCAGAGCTTTGCAATCGGCGGCCTCATCAGGCGCAACTTCAACACTGATATCGGCGAGTTTCCCTGGCTCGGCGACGTACCGATCCTTGGTGCGCTTTTTCGCTCTTCATCGTTTCAAAAACGCGAAACCGAGCTAGTTATCGTTGTTACACCTTACATCGTACGGCCGGGATCAAATCCAAGCCAGATAAGTATTCCGACCAACCGCATCGCACCGCCATCAGATGCAGGCCGCATCTTGACGAACACGGTGGCACGGCCGCCTCAAGGCCGCGATGCGCCGCGCGCGAGCGCACCGGGACTGACGGGCAACGCCGGCTTTATCATCGAATGAGGATCGACATATGAACATGCGATATTTGTCCCATTCGATTGTCCTTGCCGCAATATTGGGGGGCTGCGCAAATACTGCGTCGATCCATCCCAATCCTGCCGAACAAGGAGTCCAGGTCGAACAGAAAAAGCGTGTCTTGCTTCTGCAGAGCCTCCATGCCCTCGAAAAGCTTCAGCTGCGTAATTTTATCGCCGACGCAAGTGGTGGCCGGCGGGATGCGCTCCATGTGGATGTCAGCGGCTCCCATAAGCTCATTGCGCAGGTGGCGCACGAAGCACGCGCCATGGGGGTTGTTCCCTCTAACATCCGGCTGTCCGCTTCTCCCCTCAATTTATCGGGCCGTTCCGCCGTCAGGATCGAGGCGATTACGTTTGAAGCGCATCTTCCGAACTGTCCGTCGCTTTTGATCGCAGGACCAGCAGTGGACGACAATTCGTTCGAACCGACTCTTGGTTGCTCGACCAAAAACAACCTGGGAGTGATGGTGAACGATCCGCTCGACCTGGTTGATAATCGGTCTGTCAGCACGGTAAATGGCGATCGCGCCGCCGCTCCTCTTGCTAGTCACTCTACTCTCGCAGCGCGCAACAAGGGCAACGGAGAAGATGGAGCAAGCACGACAGCGCCGGACGCAGCGGGACCAACAACACAGAATGTGCAGCCGCTCCGATAGGCGCTTTAAGCGCTTGTCGGAACCTACTGTGCAGCACCTGGCGCTCAGGCGCACGAGCGATGCTGCAAGGCGCAGAGAAGGCAATTGCGAGCCATCATTTATCCTTTCATTCTACCTTTCCGCTTGGCGATGTCAGGTTTTGGAAAGCAAACGTGAGTAGCGAAATAGCGAGAGAGCGAGCCCTGCGGACTGAACATGGACCGATTCAACACGATCAACCCAGCCGATAAGGCGTCCGCTGCGTCGGATGCCGCCGTGGAACAGCCGGATCAAAAGCATGTGGCGTTTGAGCAGCACCTGGCAGGCGTGCGAGAGGCGGGCCCTGTATATCCGCACGCGGCGCTTCATGATGTCACTGAGGAAGACGATCACCTCATCCAGGCGGCATCGGCCGCTGCTCTCAATGGAGGGCCGCCGCCGAGTGAGACCACCGTCAAAATTTATGATCGTCGGCTTCGCAAATTCGCCGAGGGGCTGAAGAAGTCCGGCAAATCAATTGCTGGGCTCGATGACGATGCCTTACTCGCTAACGCTAGGAAGCTGCTGCCAAACGACAGGGTCATCGCGCCAGCATTGTTAATGATCAGTCGGTACCGCGAGCCCGACGCCAACGCTCGCCCCCTCTCAACACATTATCGTCCTTCCAGGGAAGATGAGGGTCTTATCAGGGATGCCGCCGAGGCAGGTTTTGGTCGACAGATCGGCAGGAAAACGGCCGAGAGCTATGCGAGCGGACTGCGGAAGTTGGCGGTAGCGCTCCGACCCTTGTCCATTGCCGACCTCAGTGATGATAAACTGCTCGGACACGCGGATAGGTTGTTCCCGAAGGACAAGATGCTCATCTCCGCCTTGAATGGCCTTCGGGACTATCGCGCCATTACCCTGCAGACCAATTTAGGCGGAGAAGGAGGCAGTTCGCGCCAGGTCATCCAGCCGTCCACCCCCTCAGCTATGCCGGCCGATGAGCAGCCGATTGGGGACGATGCAGATGAGCGCAGCTCACGGCCGCCGGGGTTCAATGCTCCGCAGGTCTGGCATGGAGTGGGGTTGGCCGTCCATTCGCCTACGGAAAGTGTCGCCCAGGACGTGCTTTTCGATGCTGCAGAAGCCGAGAGCTTCTTGCCGGCGACCATGCTTGGGCCAACGGTCAGTTCAATGGTTCACTCGCCGGTGCAAAGTGTCGATCAGGAGGCGCTTTTCGATGCCGCGGATCGTGCGAACCTTTTGTCGGCGGCGACCTCCAATGCGCCGGTACCTTGGCCAACGATGAGTCCAACCATTCCCTCGCCGGTGCAACGTGTCCCTCGGGACGCGCTTTTCCATGCCGAGGGTCGCGAGAACCTCTTTCGCGCGCTGACCTTCGATGCACTGGTGCCTGGTCCAATGATGAGTTCAATCATCCACTCGCCGGTGCAAAGTGTCCCTCAGGACGCGCTTTTCGATGCAGCGGACCGCGAGAACCTTTTGCCAACGCCGACCTTCGATGCGCTGATGCCTTGGCCAACGATGAGTCCAACCGTTCCCTCGCCAGCGCAGAGTGTTGCTCAAGAAGCGCCTTTCGATGCCCCTGCTTGGCATCCGAGCTTGCGGCAGCCCGATTTCGCCTCTGAAGACCACTCTGGACAGATGATGAACGAAGGCGCTGCGGCGCAGACCACCCTTGAGCAGACGATCGCAGCAGCCGGCGAAGCCTTTGATGCGTCTTTGAGCGTTCCCGAACATTTCTCCCACGGGACTCAGGCCGCGCCGAATATGATGCACAGGCTTCGCCGCTGGGGCCTCTTGCCGGATGCAGCACAGCGGGTAAAGGCCTACGACATTCGAGGTGAGCGCTATATGGCCGTCTTGGGACCGGGAGGGCTCAACGATGTTCAGCTCGTCCATCTGCTGTCGCCCGCTGTCGGCGATACGTTTGATGTTTCTTTCGCCGTTCCCAAGAATTTTTCCCATCGCACCCAGCCGGCCCCCGACGAGATGCTGTCCAAGTTAGGCGAGTGGGACTTCTTGCCTGTTGTGGAACATCCAATCATGAACTTTGAGATCGGCGGCGAACGGTACACGGCCATCTTGGGACCGGAAGGGCCCAAGGACGTTCAGCTCATTCATCACCCTCGGCCCGCTTTGCCGGGCGAAGCTAGGCCTGCGGCACTGAGGACTTCCTCAGATATCTACGGCGGTCTTGCGCCAGGGCTTGATTCGGCGGCTCCGTTCGAATGGAGTAGGGACGCTCCCTCGGCGCTGGCGCCGAACCTTCCTCTGCCGTCTGCCGCACCTGCATCAGGCCATCAGCCAGTCCCGCAAGTGCCTGAACTGGGAGAGTTCTTGGGCGACGGCTGGACGCACGCCTCCCAAGAGGCTTCGCCCGCCGTGATCGACATATTGCAGAATCTAGGCCTTCTGCCGAGCCGGGACGTCCCAATGACCGCTTTTTTTATCCACGGTCAGCTCTACACGGCAGAGAGCCTACCGGGAAGCCGCGTTCTTCTCTTCCATCAGCCACAATTTGGCTGAATGAGGGGCTCGTCGGCACCTCGGACAGCTGCTCAGGCGGACCTAAAACCACGTCTGATCCTCCTTCCGGAGATCTTAGAAGCACGCTTCAACGATGCCGGGCGGTGAGCAAATCCGACCTTTCCAGTGCCACCATGATCTCAAGCAGCTATCGATCAAGTAAGCATTCGGCAGCACCGCACTCTGCAGAGCAAGAGAGGCGCGGTCGAGTAGCTCAGCCATTTGGCTTTCGCCCTCACAGATCCGGGCGGGCGGATTTCCCGCACCCGGCTCTTCCCGAGGGTAACCCGCGTCATATCCGCGCCTGCGCCCAAGTGCGAGTGATGCGTGGAACGGGCAGAGGGAAGCGTGCCGTCAGGGTGTCGAACTCCGACCAGCCCATGCGCCGACTTTTCTGGCTGCGTCGTCTCAGACAACGTAGCCAGATCCGACGCACTTCGCGGTAGAAGCCGTTGAGCGCTGGATAATTGTGCGGCCTGCCATAGTAGCCGTAGTGCCCGCGCAGTGCGGCGGCGAACCGCTCGTGCTGCGTGGCCAGTGGCGCGTGCATGAGCCGCCAGGCGTCCTGGCGCAACGCCGTCAGCTTGCGCGTCAGGCGTTTCCCTTCCGTCTTGTGCTTCACGATGAACCGGCCATCTCGGGTCCGCCCGCAGTAGTGGGTGAAGCCGAGGAAGGCGAAGGTCTCTGGTCGCCGCTCGCCGCGCCGCTGACGCGAGACGGCCGCGAACCGGCCAAACTCGATCAGCCGCGTCTTGCCCTCATGAAGCATCAGGCCAAAGCTGGCCAGCCGCACCTTGAGGGCCAAGAGCATTTCCTGCGCATCTGCCTTGCTCTCGAAGCCCATGACGAAGTCGTCCGCATAGCGCACGGTCACGACGCGACCGCGGGCATGACGACGACGCCATTGGTGGGCCCAGAGATCGAGGATGTAGTGCAGGAAGATGTTGGCAAGGAGCGGGCTGATGCCTGCCCCTTGCGGCGTGCCCCTGTCCGTCTCTCGCTTCTCGCCGCTCTCAAGAACACCGGCCCGCAGCCACAGCTCGAGGAGCCGTAGGATGCGAGGATCGGCGATCCTGTGCGCCACCATCCGCAACAGCCACTCGTGGTCGACCGAGTCGAAGAAGCTGCGTATGTCGGCATCGAGCACCCAGTTCACACGCTGGCTCATGATCGCCGTATGCAAGGCATCAAGCGCCATATGAGGATTCCGCCCCGGCCGGAAGCCGTAGGAGAACCCAAGGAAGTCGGCCTCATAGACGGCGCTCAACACCTCGGCCACCGCGCTTTGGACGATCTTGTCCTCGAGCGCCGGCACACCGAGAGGCCGCTTACCGCCATCGGCTTTGGGGATGTAGACTCGCCGCACCGGCTGTGGCCGGTAGCGACCAGTGTGGACCCGTCCGCAGAGGTCGCGGATGTTATCCGTGAGCCCCTCTTCGTACTTCGCCATCGTTACCCCATCGACCCCCGCGCTGGCCTGCCGCTTTTGTCGTCGAAACGCCCGAAGCAGAGCGTCCTCGTCGATGTGGTGCAGCAAGGCCGTGAACCGGGTTTGGGCAGCCCGCTTGGCCGCCGCGTTCACCCGATCGAGGTTCGGCGGCAAGGCAACCCGGCTCTGTGTCCGGACCCTGGCCTTCTCGCGCGGGCTCCCCTCGGGCTGGCCCCTTCCCTCCATACGTCTCGTTTCCTTCGACGACTTCACAGGTACTATGGACCAGTCCGACTCCCGACCTCAGCTCGGACTGCGGCTCTGGCAGTGCCTCGCCGCTGTCCCCCACTGGAGACCAATCCAGTGGACCCGATCGGGCCTCTCATGTTCCGATGATTGCCTTCCATGCGTGATGCGGCCATCGACCCCGACGGAGCGGCATCGTCTCGCATAACGACGATGCTCATGCTGCCTTCGTGACTAGGGAACACACTCGGCCTCCGGCTGATGGCGCTGGTGGTCGAAGGCATGACCGGCGCGGCATGTGCAGTGAGATCGGCGACAACGTGAAGGCCTTCCTCAACCGCCCGCTCTAGGGCGATCGGCCCTATCTGTGGATCGGCCACGTACGTGAAGCTGCGTCAGCAGGGGCGCATCGTCTCGGTCGCGGTGACCATCGCGTCGAGTTAACAGCGACGGCCGGCGTGAGGCGCTCGGCATTGACGTCGGCCCATCCGAAGCCGAGACGTTCTGGGCCGCGCTCCTGCGCAAGCTCGTCCGCCGCGGCCTGCGGGGCTACGGGCTCGTCGTCTCCGATACTCATGAGGGATCACGGCCACGGTCGGCGAAGTTCTCAACGCCACTAGCGCTGCCGCGTCCACTTCATGCGCAATGCGCTGGCACGTGCCGGCAAGAGCGCACGGCGCCTCGTCTCCGCCTTCATCGCCACGGTGTGCGCCCAGGACGATGCCGAGGACGCGCGGGCGTAATGGCGCTGCGTCGCCGACCAGCTCCGCTCCCCTGCCAAAGCGCGGCGCCTTCCTTGCAGCGCCGGATCCGCTACTGACGGGCAATGCACGGCGGCGGGCAGGAACTCATCTTCCGTCAGACCTCCGGCTCTTGCGATTGATTTGATACGCAAGCGGCTGACCGCTGGCGTTGTCACGTGACGATCTCCTTCATCCCGCTAATCCCGAATCTTTTTCGATTCGCCTGTGCGATGTAGTGCGCGGGCTTCTTCGCCATGTTTCTGAACTTGGCCACTCTAGAATCAGAAATGCCGTCAGTTGCGAGTTCCTTGCGTGCAATGAAAATTCACATCGAAGCCCGTAGCACGAGTAAGTACGCGGCAACGGGCGGTGCTCCCGCCGCTCTTCGTAAATATGAATGTGCATCACGTCTTCGACCTCTGGACCCACGAGTGGAGAAGCAGCGGCAGCTATGCCGGCGGCAGTCTTATGGGCTTCGAAATAAAACCGAGGTCCTACGCCTTCTCGACGCCCTGCGTGAGCGAATAGCGGAGTTCGGTCTTTCGCTAAATGAGGAGAAGACCCGGATTCTGAATTTGGACGGTACGCGGCCGAGCGCCTCTCGCGCCGGGGCAACGCCGCCCGAAGACGTTCGACTTCCTCGGGTTCACGCACATCTGCGCGGTGCACCCAACGAAATCCGCACTTCACAATGCGGATTTCACGGATCGTGAGCATCGATTTCGCG
>NZ_AJQF01000510.1:0-24825 GCF_000261705.1 Bradyrhizobium genomosp. III
CCGTCAAACGCTTTTGCCACAAAGCCCAGCAGACTTTATGTGGCGAACTTTAGATTCATGTGACTAGGGCGCGGACTCATAACGAGCGGCGAGCCATAGCCGGATAGATGCAAGTTGGATGAAGGCAAGGTAGTTTCCAGCAAGCCTGTCGTAGCGCGTCGCCACCCGACGGCATTGTTTGATCCTGTTGAAGAACCGCTCGACGCGGTTGCGGGCGCGGTAGAGATACGGGCTGAAGCAGATCGGATCGGTCCGATTGCTTTTCGGCGGGATATTGGCCCATGCGCCCTTTTTCATGGCAAGCTCCCTGATCCAGTCAGCGTCGTAGCCGCGGTCGGCGAGCAGCATTGATCCGGATCTCAAACGAGAGAGCAGTTTACCGGCAAGTCGAACGTCGTGCGCCTCGCCAGGACTCAACGCAAGTTGTACCGGTAGACCATTGCTGTCGACCACCGCGTGGATTTTGCTCGTCAGACCGCCGCGTGACCTTCCCATCGATTGACGCCAGTTTCTTGTGATGCAGGCCCCATGTTGATGTACGCGAACAATGGAAGTGTCGATCATCTGCACGGCAGCATCATGGGCGCCGGCCAGTGCGCTCATGAGCTTGGCCCACACGCCGGCCCGTCGCCAGCGAACGAATCGATTGTAGCAAGTGGTGTACGGACCGAAGTTTTCTGGCAGGTCGCGCCATGGCGCTCCGGATCGCAAGACCCAGAAGATGCCGTTGAGGACACGACGGTCATTCACCCGCGGCACGCCGCGCGACTTATTCGGCAACATCGGCTTAATGACGGACCACTCATAGTCCGTGAGTTCGTAGCGCATGATTCGGCCCCTTCCGTTGTGTGGCTTGAATCATGGCTCGGCTGTCGGGCTCAACTGGTCGCTATGCACTCGAAAGCCGACCGATTATGCTCACCTTGAGTTTTGTCGTTCCTGACCCAATGTATGGTCCGGCCGTGCGTAGCAAGAGGTTCGTCGATCAGGTGGTGAGTGGTCTTGCATCAATGTATCCGGCCTTTGATTGGAGCATTCTCTCCGGGCCATCATGGATATCAGCGCGCGTGCGTTCTCATTAGCGGACAGGCCTCGATTGGGCCATTTGGGTCACCAGTGTTCGCATGCGCCGGGAAGACCGAACCTCCATCTCGTCTCATCCTCTCGCAGACCTTGGCTGGAACCTGTTGATGGGGTTACGTCATCGCTTGCTCCTCCTACCTCGCAGTTCCTGTGTTCGAGCCGGGGGCCGTTCCTTCGTCCCGGCCCGCAGGACGTGCGTCGCGTCGCGCGCACGGGCGGTCAAGGCCGGCCGTTGCGCTTTGCTTGCGGCTGGCTCCGGCGTTGCCAGGCCGCGCCTTGACCGCCCCGAGCACGGCGCGACGATCAAGCGGATTGGACGTCTGCATCGTTGGTCCTTGTCAGCTCGAAGGCGCGTCCTTTAGCCAGCACCGCCCAGGCGATGCGGGCAAGCTTGTTGGCGAGTGCGATCGCTAGCACGTTGTGGTGCAATCGCTTCTTGGCGGCTTCGATCCAGGATCTGAGTCCGTAACGTTCCCAGTTCTTGATCCTGACCAGCACCACCCATGCCGCCTGCACGAACAGAACGCGCAGGTAGCGATTGCCGCGCCTTGAGATTTTGCCGAGGATCGTGCGGTCTCCCGTCGAGATCTGCTTGGGCACCAGTCCGAGCCAGGCGCCGAAGTCACGGCCTTTGGAGAAGACGTCTCCAGTGCCGATCGCGGCTACCATGGCGCTCGAAATGATCGGCCCGATGCCAGGCACCGTCATCAGGCGCGAACATGCCTGATCTTGACGGGCCAGTGCTTCGATCTCGCCGGAGAGGCTATCGATGCGCTGATCCAGCCGGCGCCAGTCGCCTGCCAACTCCTCGATGACACGCAACATGCGTGGCGACAGGGCATCGGTGCGCGTGGCAAGGATGGTGGGCAGTTCTGTGCGCAGGAAGCCGATACCCTGGCGCACCGCGATCCCGCGTTCCAGCATGAAGGCGCGAATCTGGTTGATGATGCCGGTGCGTTGCGACACCAGCCGCTCGCGCACCCGATGCAGCGCCTGCAGATCCAGTTGCTCCGCGGTCTTGGTCGCCACGAACTTCATCGTCGGGCGTTGCACGGCTTCGGCAATCGCTTCGGCATCATTGAAGTCGTTCTTCGGTCCTTTGCTATAAGGGCGGACATATTTGGCCGGCATCAACCTGGCATCGTGACCTAGCGATGCGAGTTTGCGGCTCAAATGATGTGCGCCGACGCAGGCTTCCATGCCGATCAGGCAAGGCTGCATATTGGCGAGCCGCGCCTCCACCTGGCCACGCGACCACTTTTGCCGCAGCACGATGGCGCCGCGCGTATCGTGGCCCACGACGTGGAACGAGTTTTTGCCGATATCGATGCCGATCACGGCGATCGCAGTACTGGGTGTCTGGGACATGGCGTGCTCCTTGTCTTGGCGCCCCTGGCCAGCTTATCGCTGGCGGGGCAGGAGCACGGCCGGACCATCCCATTAGCAGATCTGAGGCGTTGCGCCGAGCCCCGCGAAGTAGCCAACGTGGTGATCTTTCTCGATAGGACGGCGCCAGCGCGATGGCTGGGCCGTCCTGACGGCTGATGCGGGGACCATCAATCGGCTAACCGGCGGTATCGAAGACAGCTGCCGGTCCTTCATGATGAAGGTCCGTCAAACGTGTGCTACGCAGTGGTTTGCACAGAAGAGCGACGCAAGCCGGTGCTCCATAGCCAAACGGCCGAAACCATAAAGTAGAAGGCACCGAACGCGGCGTAGCCGGCAACGTCACTAATCCCGACATTGGTAACAACCCCCGCCCGGTAGACGAAGAAGCACCCCGCCAGCGCCGACTGTGCGCCGCTGAGGATCATCGCCCATTGTGCGCCGGCCGATCCCCAGCGGCCCACGCCGGTCGCAAGCTGAAGAAGCCCCGCGACGACCGCCCATGCCCCGAAGATCAAAAGCACGGCATTCATGCTCCGCGTCAGCGCGATGGTGACCGCTATTGCAGTAATAATGCTAATGATGACATTGACCATCTGGCTCTTGCTCGAAGCAAGCCCACTGCTGCGTTGCGCGTCGAGATAGTTGGCGAGGGCATCCCACAAGGGATAGGCAACCAGCAGGATGGCCGCGAGATGGGAACGGTCTCTGGCGATCGTCAAGGCCGCAACCGCCCATAGAGCCGCGACGGCAGAGCGAATGAAATAGTAGCGCTTGAGCCAGGCATTGGCTTTCGGAGAAGGACGTGTAGTGCTGAGCGTCATGTGGTCTCTTCCTGGATGGCAGTTACCCGTCCGCCTGGTCATTATGTTTTCACGCCACGGCGTAGCAGAGGGGAAGCATCATGATTGTCGTTTCGCCTCCTTTGCGAGGCGGCGTCGGACAGGATGTAACCAACTACGAGGCGATGCCGGGAGCCGTTACTGAGGCCGAACGAAAATTTTGGACGGTCCTCACAGCCTGAGCAACGCAGGCCTGCATATAAATCGACTATTGCAATTAGGAACCGTTTGGTTTATATTGCCCGTATGATGACCATCAATACCAAACTTCCTGTGGGACGCCCCCGTGAATTCGATCTCGACGAGGCGGTGAGGCGAGCGATGCAAATCTTTTGGGATCGTGGGTTTCACGACGCATCGTTGCCTGATCTGCTTGCCGGAATGCAGCTTTCGAAGGGCAGCTTCTACAAGGCTTTCGGTGACAAGAAATCTGTCTTCCTGCGCGCCCTCGAGTTCTACACCGACGATGGCGTACGAAACGTCCAGGAGGTTCTGCGATCAGCCCCCTCGCCGAAGGCGGCAATCCGCAACGCGTTGGTGCGGTATGCGGATTTGTCGTCTGGGAAAAAAGGGGTGCGCGGTTGTTTCGGTGTGTTGACGGCTGCCGAGATGTTGCCGGGAGATCCCGACATCGCAGAGGTGATCAAGCGTCTTTTCTCCAGGCTTCAAGCCCTGTTCGCTGCAACGATCGCGAAAGGACAGGCCGCCGGCGAAATCGCCAATAGGTCCGATCCTGAAGTCATAGCGCACTTTATCGTCTCACATGCACAAGGCATGCGGGTGCTTGGTAAAGTTGGATCACGCCGCGACGAGATGCTGAAAGATGCCGATCTCCTGATGGAGATGCTTTTTTAAAAGCAAAATTCGGAACCAATTGGTTCCTATTGCAGTTGTGCCGATGGCACGCTTGGCTTTCCTGGGAGCTTCAATGTTCGGATATCAGCAACAGAGTCACCGATTGGACTGCGGCGAAGGTTACGGTTCGATATGAGGAACTCAGATGCCAGGCGCTCTATGCGGTTCTCGGTATTCGGTGCAATGGCGATCGTTCTCTCGGGTTGTGCCAGTCGCAGCGGCCTCGTCGAGGCCGATATCATCAGCACGCCGAGTGAGTACGCGCAACTCGTCGACGGAGTTTACACCTTACCAGCCGTCGACATATCCGGCGTCGATCCGGCGATGTTGCGCCAGCGCGTGGACTATACGACGAATGAGCCTGTCGGGACGATTGTCATCGATACGGCTGCTCATCAGCTCTATCTTGTCGAGGGCGACGGAAAGGCCATGCGCTACGGCATTGGCGTTGGCAAGGATGGTCTCGCTTTCGCAGGCACCGCGACCATTAGGCGAAAGGCGGAATGGCCGCATTGGACTCCGACCAAGAACATGATGAATCGGGAGCCTGCGCGCTATGGCCATCTCGCCAGCGGAATGGCCGGCGGGCTTGGCAATCCCCTTGGACCACGCGCGCTGTACCTCTTTCAGGGCGAACGGGACACGATGTTCCGCATTCATGGGACGACCGAGCCGGAGACGATCGGTCGCGCCGTTTCGAGCGGATGCATTCGACTCATCAACCAAGACATCATCGATCTCTATAGCCGGGTCAAGATCGGCAGCCGCGTCGTCGTCATCCAGGGCGGCCGAGCGGTGAGTTCTTGAGCATGGCCTCTGATCGCAGAGAGTCGGTCGGCCTTGGCCGATATCACGGGTCGCAATAGCGGCGAACGATTTGCATCGTCTGATAACAACTCGGAGAAGAAAGCATGAAGACTTGGCTCATCACAGGCTGCTCAAGCGGCTTCGGCCAGCGGCTCGCGCTCGCGGCGGCGGAGCGCGGCGATCAGGTCGTCGCGACGGCCCGCAGTGTCAAGACGATCGAGGATATGGCCGAGCCTTTCGACGGCCGCATGATCACCGTGCCACTGGACGTGACCGATGCGGCGGCAGCCAAGGCCGCGGTCGCAAAAGCGGTCGAGACCTTCGGCGGGTTCGACGTGCTCGTCAACAATGCCGGATACGGACTGCATGGCGCGATTGAGGAGGGGACGTCTGACGAATACCGGCCGATGTTCGAGGTAAACCTCTTCGGTTTGATCGAAGCCACCAGAGCCGCCCTGCCCGTCATGCGGCGCTCGGGCGGAGCGATCGTCAATATGTCGTCCGTCGCCGGCATCTCGGGCGGCGGAGGCGGCGGTTACTACAACGCCGCCAAGTTCGCCGTGGAAGGGATTTCCGAAGCGCTCGCCAGCGAGTTGAAGCCGTTCGGCATCCGAGTGCTGATCGTGGAGCCTGGGCCGTTTCGCACCGATTTCCTCGGCCGTTCGATCACAGTCGCCGCCAACGAGATGCCGGAATATGCCGGGACCTCGCGCAGGCACTATCGCGAAACCAATAACGGCAATCAGGCGGGCGACCCCGACAAGGCGATCGCAGTGATCCTGCGCGCCGTCGACGACGACGACGCCCCGCTTCACCTGCCGCTCGGCCCGGTCGCGCATGCTGCCGCCGAGCGAAAGCTGGCTGCCTTCCGCAGCGATATCGACGCCTGGCACGACATCACGATCGCTACCGATTTCGACCCGCCCGGAACGCGGGTCGCGAGCTCCGATCGAACGTCAACATCGACGGGACAGCGACCATGATCGCGACTCTGAAGGGTTTTGCCCAACAGCTGGTGCCGGTGAACGGCATCAAGATCAACGCCGTCACGGGCGGCTCAGGCCCGTCGATTCTTCTGCTGCATGGCTGGCCGGAAACATGGTGGGAATGGCACCATGTGATGCCGCAACTGGCCGCGCATTTCAGCGTGGTCGCGATCGATCTGCGCGGCGCCGGCTTTTCCGACTGTCCGCTCGGCGGCTACGACAAGGCGACAATGGCGCGCGACGCGCACGAAGTGATGGCTGCCCTTGGCCATCAACGCTACGCAGTGTGCGGCCATGATATCGGCGGAATGGTGGCCTTGCCGCTGGCTGCTGTCTATCGAGAGGCCGTAACCCACCTGGCCGTTCTGGACGTTCCGCTTCCCGGCTGGAGCGGATGGGAGGCGACGATCGCAACGCTCTGGCACTTTGGTTTCCACATGAGCCGGGATCTCCCCGAGCGCCTGATCCATGGCCGTGAATACGACTATGTTTCGAGCTTCATGGCCGAGCGGTTCTACGATCACAGCAGCTTCGATCCGGCGGATGTCGAGATCTACGCCAAAGCAATGGCGCTCCCCGGCCGCACCCGCGGCGGCATGGAATGGTATCGCACCCTCGCCGCCGACCACGCAGCGGCGCTTGAGTACAAGAAGCAACCGCTCGAGATCCCGGTGCTGGCTCTCGGCGGGGATCATCGCTTTGGTCCGCATATGGTGCCGATGGTCGAGGAATTCGCCAGCAACGTAACGGGCGGCTCGATCGCCCGCTGTAGCCACTATGTCGCGGACGAGCGGCCGGATGCAGTCGCAGCCGCTCTGATCGAGTTCATCGGAGCCCATTGAAACTCGGCGCCCGTGTCGTTGTGGGCCGGAGAAATCGCGACACTGCGGCAACAGAGCCCCGCACTCATCACGATCGATCAATTCAATCAGAAAGGACAACCCGTCATGACCACACCTATCATCCGCGGCGTCAACCATATCGGCATCACGGTGCCCGACATAGAAGCCGCGAAATCGTTCCTGGTGCAAGCTTTCGGCGGCCAGGTGATCTATCAGTCCTTCGGGCCGCAGGATCCGCCGCGGCAAGGCCCCGAATTCGAGCGGGCCGTCGGAGCGTTCCCGGGAACGGTCGTGCGTGGACAGGCGATGGTCAAGATCGGCACCGGACCCGACATCGAGCTGTTCGAAATGCACGGCCCCCAACAAGCCCAGCCGATCCGAGCGAGCGACTTCGGCATCACGCATTTCGGTGTCTACACCGACGACATCGACGCCTCGGTCACGCGCTTCGAAAAGGCCGGAGGCACACGCCTCACCGCGCCGCGCGCGATTCCTTACGCAACCGAGAAAGGTCTTGGAAACAAGGTCTGTTACTGCCGAATGCCATGGGGCACCACGATGGAATTCATCACCACGCCAGATCGCATGCCTTACCACGACCAGACGGCCTTGCGGAGGTGGCAAGACGAGGATTGAGATGAGCGGGACGGCGCCGGCTCGCGCCGTCGACATGCAGGTTGCACGGCACCGGCTGGGCGCTCGGTCCTCCGCGCGTCTTTTCGAAACAGAGTCCAAGCCGCCGTCTCATCCTCGATATGTGCCCGAATCGGCGGGGCAGCGCGATGCCGGACGATTCACACGGTTCGCGTAAACCGGGCAAGGGCCGTCCGGCGGCCGACATACATATCGATCGCAATCATAAACAGCGGACGCGCGCTGAATGCGAAGGTTCTGTAGAAAGTCGTCTGATGGCAAATGCAACAATGGTCGTGACCTGCAGCGGCGGCACATACTTCGATCGCGACTATTATGTCGACGTGCATCTACCGTTGGCGCTCGCATGCTGGCAGAAGCATGGCCTCGAAAGCGCCGCCGCCTTCTTCCCTCGAGACGTCAATTCGGTAGATGTTTCCGTCGGGTTTTATCGGTTTCGCGATGAGGCTTCGCTTCACGCTGCGCTTGCATCCGCCGACACCGACGCAATTATGGACGATGTCCCCCGATTTACTGACGCCAACGTTACCCGAATGATCGGAGCCCCGCTCTGACGGGCGGATGTCGCGATGCATCCCGTTAACTCGTCAATTCCGACTGGCAGGATCATACGCCTTACCAGTGGACGAAATTCCTGACATTGACGCCGGTCGCGGCCAAGCGTCGACCCATCTCGGAAGTCCGACAATGTCCGCTTTCGCGCCGTTGTTGGGGGACAAGCGGACATAGGTGCGCCTACTCTCAGCGGCAGAGTTTATGAGTACGCACCCTAGTTTACAAATGATCGTTTTACGTTCTTGCGGCGCCCATGGTTGTCTTTGGGCACGAGAGGGCGATCGGCGGACAGTCGAAGCGGATCTCGTAGTGCGGTGGCCAGAAAGCGACATCGCAAATACATAGGAAGAATCCGGACATGAACAAAACCCAGATACATTCCTTCGTGCTTCCCGATGCAGCAAAAGCATTTTTGCAGAAGGAACTAGCTCCCATCAAATATCCTGCCACCGCCTACGGATCTTATCTTGCGCAGATCTCCGCAGTGCGGTCGAAGATCGCCGTTGCGTTGACCGATATCCTGCCGTTTCTCTCGGAGCAGGTTCCTCCGTCAGCTCGCCCCGCGGCTATCGAGATTACGAATCTGCCGGTCGATGCGAACATCGACCGCCCCCCGTCCAATGGCGCGAAGCTAAAGCATATCCCAAAGGCGTCGTACTTGTCTGAGAATCTACTCGTTCTCTTCGCCGGGCTGTTCGGCACTCCCTTCTCGATGTCGTTCGAAAGCGAGAGCCTAGTGAACAACGTCATTCCCTTGCCGTCCGCCAAGTCGGACTTTAGCGCCCTCAGCTCTTCGTCGGATCTGAGCTTCCACATCGAGAACGCGGCCTTGAGATTTCATGACAATGGCCGCGACTGTGCGCCAATGGCGCTGTTCTTCACTGGAGTTGTAAGGCGCGGCTGCCTTGCCCTTGCCGATGCACTCCACCTCCGGGGCGTGGAAAGAATAATGCTTCCAGCCACGCTGACGCTGCTGTTGCGAGCGGATCTGCGAAGCGCGGCTGAGCGGGAGGACGAAGGCGTTCTCGAGCACAGCTCGACCTTCGATCTTGCGGCCGATATCGCGGATGATCGTACGCCTCCGACGGGGATCTCGTCGTATGCGTACGGATGATCCGGCCCAGCCGGCTGTGCAGGATGCGCAACTGCCGCTGATGCCGCCTGAATTGCTTGGCATGGGCGTAGCGTCCCGCCATCATTGCCGCGGTCTTGGCGACGCGAAGATAGGACTGCCGCAGCTTGACCCCGTGCTTCCTCGCCATGCGGTTGAGCCCCTTGATGGCCGCGTGCAGCAGCTTAGCATCGGTCGGAAAGGTGATCGCCTTCGGCTGCACGGTGGTATCGACCGTGACACGCTTGAGGTCCTGGCTGCGTAACGCGCCGGCTTCGTGCGCCACCCGCAGGCTCTCGGCCAACAGCAGCTCCAGCTTGTCGCCGAGCCGCTTGCGCCAGTGGCTCAGGTCCGAGCGCTCGTGCGGAAATGAATGCTGGAAGAACTCTTCGCCGGTGAAGTACTGGAAATACGGGTCGTGGACCCAGCGCTCGCACACCCCTTCGTCGGACAGGCCGTAAATCTGCTTGAGCAGCAGCAGCCCAATCACGAAGCGGGTCGCGATGCCTGGCCGGCCGTTCTCGCTGTAGAGCGGGGCGATCTCCCCATCGATCCAGTCCCAGTCGACCCTGCCGGCGAGCTGAACCAGCTCGTGCTTCATATTGATGATCTGGTCCAGCCTGGCCCGGAACAGATCGCCCGATCCCGTCGCCTTCTGCTTCTTCGGCCGCATCACCCCCTCCGATGCGACCACGGAATCATGACTGGCGATTCGACGGAATCTTGAAAATGAAATTGGAAGGTTCCGATCCCTGAAGCATCAAAACCCTGCAATCGCAAAAAAGCCGGTCTGTCAGATTACGATTCCACATCAGTCGCTTGGTCGCTCTTAACGGACGACTGCCTACTTCATGTTCACGCCGATGATGCGGTTGCTTTCAGCGATTATCCTGCGGAAGGGCTGAACCGCCATTTTGCAAAGCATTCACGTTATCGTACCCCGTCGTCGTGACGGCCGCTAAGCACATCGCTGTCCTGGGCCTGGTCGCCGATCTCCGCAGAACCGCTTCCAGAATCCGGCGCGTCGCAGTAGGCTTGCGACCGGTCGTCTATCGATAGCGCGCTCCTCCAGAAAGTGATTGCGGATGCGTTCCCGTTGCTCATCCGTCAGCCAAATCATTCTTTTTAGCGTCCTCGTCGTCGAAGGTTTCGGTCGCGCGACTAAGCCGAGATTAGGAATATATCCGTAACGAAGATTAGCCAGTACGCTACTTACAAGCCACGAACTTCTATAAACGCTTGGTCCATTGCTAGCATGACTTTGTCGAAGGCCGAATGTCCCTTGAGGTCACTTCGCATGGAACGACGCCGCCCGACAGCCTCAGCTTGCCGCTTACACTATTTCTTCTTCCTGCGACGTGGACGCGCCGGCTTGCGACCTCCAGGCAGGGTCTTGGGAGTCGTCGCACTTTTAGACGGCCGAATAAACAACTCGGACAAATGAACGTCCAGCGTCTCGGCGATGCGTTCGAGAAGATCAATTGTCGGGTTCTTCGATTGCCGCTCAAGAGCCCCCATATACGAGCGGTCAACCCCCGCTTCGTAAGCCAATTTCTCTTGCGAAATACCTCGCTCTACGCGGATTCGACGCACATTCCAGGCCACAATCGCACGAGTTTTCATGCGTAAAACATGTCATGAAGCCGGGGCTTCAAACCACTGGCTATAGTCCCGCTATTAATTTCTTCGCGAAAGCCGCCTGCAGCGCACACTCGCCTAAGCTTCCTCCGACCACGGCTTCGTATTCGGCAAGAGTGCGTATATAGCGCGACAATCAGGATGAGAGTCTCACCCTGATCGCCGCCGCGCATGCGTAACAACGACGGCGGTGGGGACGCCGCCAGCTCCGCCGCGATCTCAGCCGGGCGGACCGCGCCATTGCGACTAACAACTCCATCGAGATGAGCGGAGTCGACGACCCGCAGCCGGCGCCCATCCGATTGCAGTGTGGACGGCAACCTGGTGCAATCCATGGCGGATCCGCACTTCCCCGGCCACGATCGTCACCGCCATGCGCTCGCCAATAAGGCGCCATGGCACGGAGTAGCTGTTCGCGTCGATCTCGACGGCGCAATCATTGCCGACGACGTGGGTCAGTTCACGCAAGGGTCCGAACGACGGCTGTCCGCCGAGCGGTTTCAACCGATGTATCTCATCACGCGCAAGGCGGATGATCGGGGCGCCTCGCCGGTCGCGCCCTGGATGCGAACGTTCGCAACATCACGCTCCCATCTGTCGAGATGCGCCTCGAATGCTTCCCAACTTGGGAAGGAATGACCGGCGATCGCGTTCTTCTTCACGTAGCCGACGCCATTCTCCGTCTCGCCCTTCGTGCGCGCCCGATACGTCTGCAAACAATCTCGGCGTCGACCGCCCGATGGCGCGCAGGCTCGATCAACCATCTGAGCGTGTCTCGCTCACCGGCCTCGAGGACGGCCAGCCGCTCACCTGCCGCATCAGATTCGTTCTCCACGGCTGAGAGCCCACGGCTGAGGCTCGAGGCATCGAGCTTCAGGAGACCGGCGAGCAACAGGCCGAGCGCACGCCAATCGTCGAGGAACGACATGATAATCGGTGCACCTGCGGATTTCGCAAAGACGACGAGCGGCGCTTTGTCCGCCTCCGACAATCGGACGCACCACTCAAAGCTGCCAAGCCGGAAGTCGGGCGCTGTGGCAGACGCCGTGAAGACCGAAGAACTGTCGAGACGGCCATAGACCAGTCCCTGGTTGTGGACGGCTTCAAGCGCCTTCGCCAGACGCTCGGCGTTGCGCCAGAGAACGATGCGCGAGCGCGGGACATCAAGATTGTTCAGCCAGTGATCGGGGCGCGCATGCTTGACCATGGTATCGAGTGGCGCGAGATCTCGCGGCATGGCCAGAAAGAAGGCATCCGACGCCTCGCCGTACCGCAGCAGTTCGACGATGACCTTGTCGGCGCCTGGATAGGCGAGCACACGCTGTGCCTGGCGCATTTCATGCTGCCAAATTTCACGAAGATCATCGTCGACCGCTGAGCCGGTCTTTTGCCAGTATTTGAGCACGACTGGCTGGTCGTCGCGCTTGTCGTGGGCCGAAATGATCGCCGATTTGAGCGGCTCACCACCGGGGGCCGAGAGGTATTGGTCCCCAAGGTCGAACTGATCCGTCAACGGCCGCAGTTTTTTCAATGTGCTCGGCATCAACTATGAGCTCAAATGGAGCATCTGCTTTGGCGCGGCGGGCGTTTGCACATGCAATGATTTTCAGTATTCGCAGCCAACTAACGATGGTATCGAAATTTGCGTCGGCAACGTCCCGAGCAGCGGGATAGCCTGATTCGGCGAGCTGAATTTAACAAGAATTGTCACCGGCATCCGCCGGTCGCAGCAGTATGTCTGAAATATCCCCTGCGAGCCCTTCCGCGTCCGCACCCGCTCTGGTAGCTACCCGCCTTGCCGGGGCCGCCGCAGGCAGCCACCCGGCACCGGTTCAGATTAAGCCAGAAATACCGCAAATTAACTTTTTATATCAACCACTTATAGCTATACTGCCTGATTCTTCGTCGCCTTGGATGAGCTTCTTTGGGGAACGGAACGTCCGAAAAATGCTGCATAGTTCGGACGGACAAATCTTGCCGACGACCGAAATTTGCATCATATTTCGGACATGCTTGATCAACCGACCACAGACCTCCGCCCGCGGCTCATTGCCCGCATCGACGCAACGCCGACAGAGGTATGGACACCCGGTGATTTCGCTGATCTCGGCAGTCGCGCGGCCGTCGACAAGACGTTGCAGCGTCTCGTTGCGGCTGGCGAGTTGCGCCGCATCGACCGCGGGCTCTACGACCGGCCGCGAAAGAGCAACCTCACAGGCAAGCCGATGGTCCCCGACTATCGCGCGGTCATCAGGGCTGTGGCGCGCCGCGACCAGGCCCGCGTCGTGGTCGACGGGATGACTGCCGCGAATGATCTCGGCCTCACCACGGCCGTGCCGGCGCGCATCGAGGTCCTGGTCGACGCTCGCCTGAAGCCGATCAAACTTGGAAAGCAGGTCATCAATTTCAAGTCGGCGGCACCTAGCCGTCTTTATTGGGCCGGACGTCCGGGCATGCGCGTCGTTCAGGCGCTCTATTGGATGCAGGATATGATGGCGGGGAAGGACGATCGACAAGCGGTAGAGAACGTCCTCAGCAAGCTGTTCGCAAACCCGCAGCATGGAAAGGAGATTCGCGACGATCTCCGTGCAGGTCTTTCAGCTATGCCGATCTGGATGCAGGACTTTCTCAGGCCCTTGCTCGAACCTGACGACGCGGCGGAGGATCACGCGTGAGTAGCGCAGCCTACAAGGAGGTCATCTCCGCCGCACCCGGCGAGAAGCTTGATCTTTTCCTGACGACGGCGAACCGGCTCGGTGCGCCGATCGGAAACGTCGAGAAGGATTTTTGGGTCTGCTGGACCCTCAATGCTCTCTATCACGAACGGCCCGCAGGAGGTCCGCGCCTTCTCTTCAAGGGCGGGACGTCGCTGTCGAAGGCATACGGGCTGATCGAAAGATTTTCCGAAGACATCGATATAACGGTGTTTCGCAACGATCTCGACGAGTCTGCTTCAGTCGAAGAACTCGAGATCGATCTTGTCGAATAAGAAACGCCGCGCTCGATTGGATGCGATCCGGGACGCTTGCCGCAGCTATATTAGCGGTCCGCTATACGCCTTCCTGACCGAACATCTCGCCGAAGCGACGAGTGGACGCGGACGCCTCGAGATCGACGCGTCGGATGCCGACGGGCAGACGCTTCTCGTCTGGTATCCCGAGGTTGAACCGCGCGACGAGGCCTATGTGCGGCCGGCAGTCCGGATCGAGTCCGGAGCGAAGTCGGCGCTTGACCCGAACCACCTGGCGAATATCCGTCCTTACATTGCCGACGACGTGGCAGGCCTCGAATTGACGGTGCCGAACGTCACGACGATCGACGCCGAGCGCACGTTCTGGGACAAAATCGTGATCGCTCACGGGCTGCGCCGCTGGTTCGAGCGCCGCGGTGAGCTGCGCCAGGAAGGCCAGCGCATTTCGCGGCACTTCTACGACCTGTATTGCCTCTTCGCCTCCGACATCGGCCGGTCGGCGGTCAAAGATGCCGAATTGGGGGCCGACTGCGTCCGTCATGCTCTCATGTTCTTCAACCGGCCTGATTACGATCTCGTCTCGGCCGTGACCGGATCGTTTGCGCTTGCGCCGACTGCGGCAATGATCGACGCGCTCGCGCGTGACTATACGAACATGACGCCAATGATCTTCGGCGAGGCTCCTCGGTTCGAGCAAATCCTCGCGTCGATGGAAAAGATCGAACGCGCGGTGAATAGGACGCGCTAGCAAACGAGCAGAATTCGACAACCGCCGATGATAGGATCATGGCATGGCTGACGCTCCAGAGAACATCCCAATGCGATTGCCCGATCCCGCCTCGATCGAGGCGGTTCTCGCACGTCTTCCGACCGGATCTGACGAAGCGGCGCTGGCGGCCGCGCTCACAGAGGCGTTTCCGGGATTTCCGTTTTCGACATCGGGCATTGACGAGCAGTATTGGCGCGACACGCGCTCGGTGGTCGCCGCCGACGGGACACGGATCGCAGAATACCGGCCGTGGATGGAAGCGGAGCTTGCCAAGGACAATGGCGACATTGGCGCGCTCTGGACGCGACTGCGCGAGAGCGACCTTCAGATCTCGGAATGGCACGGCAACAGTGTGTATGCCTTCGCGCCAACTGGACCGGGCGCGGCGGACTATGTGCAAATCCGTCTCGGTCTGGAAGTTGAATGGCGTGCCGGGCCGATCGTCAATCCGACATATCGCCCTTGGGGCAAGGGCGAATTACTCGATCCGTCATGGATCACGCACGAAGATATGTCCGACGACAAGGTAATCGCTGGTCCGCTCTATCGGATGCTTGGGCGCCCAGGCAGCAGCGTCGTCCATGTCCGGAGCTTCCTGACGCGGTGTGCCCGCCTCGAGCGCGAGAAGCGCGAGGCGCAGCGGCCAGAGATGGAACGCCGTGTGGTACGTGAAACGACACGCGAGGGCACGACCGAGACGCCGTTTCTTGAACTGGTGCCGGACTGGTTCGAGTTCGTGCCGCGGGAGACGCGCTTCTTCCAGGATTGGGAAGAATCAAGCGCTTCGGCCGAGCGGGTCTATGTGCACTGGGCGCTCGACATTTACGACTACGACGATAAAGGCACACGCGAGATCGGATTCGTGCCGCGCCCGCGGCATCTGCCGGAAGAGAGGCTGATCGCTGGCGACGCCTCGGTTCATATCCTGATGGATCGCGTCGAAGCCATCGACCGTGAGGTCGGCGTCCCATTTGGTTGGTTCTTCTTGATGACCCATGGTAATCGAGTTGCGCCAGAGGTTGGCCAAGCGATCGCCAAGGGCCTGCGTAGTCAGCGCGTGGTCTTACCCGATCGGGATGCGCGTGTGCTTCTCCGCTGGGCCGAACGGTCCTATGGATTCTAGGAAGACAGGGCCGCGGCGGAAGGCCTCAGTAAACCTAACGCCACACTATCGGAGCTCTGGAAAGAGCGTCGCGACCAATCTGCTTGAGGTAGTCAGGCCTCCTCTCACCTGTTGTCGCCGCTTCCAGAAGCCGGCACGCTGCGGGCTTTCGTTCGCTACGTCGAGCGATCTCAGCTGGGTGCGCCCGCCACCCGGACGATGGCGCTGGACTTCGTCCTGTCGTTCGGTGGCGCCGCCGACAGCCGCGCGGTCCGTCACGGCGTGCTCCGCCGATTCTACGAGTACCTGGTCGTCTACGACCCCCAGACCGAGGTCTTGGAGCGCAGAGCTTTCCCGTGGTCCAGGGCGATTCCGCCGCCGCGCATCCCTAAGTGAGGCTGAGCTGACGTCGCTTATCGACGCATGCGGCTTCATTTCGCCAGGGACCCCTCTCAGGGGCCGCACGATGGCGACGCTAATCGGATTGTTGGCCAGCACGGGGTTACGATCGGGCGAAGTGGTCAGGCTTGATCGCGGCGACGTCGATCTGACCAACGGGGGCATCCTCGTCCGTAAAACCAAGTTCCGTAAAGACCGCCTGATTCCTGTTCACCCAACGACCCAGGCAGCCAAACTTCGTCGATACGCCCGTGAGCGCGACACCGTGTTTCCCAGGCCCAAAGGCGAGGCGTTCTTCCTCAGCTCGCGAGGCTGCCGTCTGTCGGCAACCGGCTTGCAAAGCAACTTCGCTAAGGCCCGCAAGCTCGCGGGCCTTGACAATGGCAAGCCTCTGCGACCGCACGATCTCCGGCACCGGTTCGCGGTGACCAGGCTGAGGCTGTGGCACCACGAGCGCGCGGACGTCCAAGCGCTGCTGCCCTTACTCGCCACCTACCTCGGCCACGCCAACTATAGCGACACAGCCTACTACCTCACCGGCTCGTCGGATCCCCACCAAACGGGCCCACATCGAGGTGACGCATCATCTCACCAACGCCGAGGTGGAGGCTATCATCGCAGCCCCTGATCAGACGACGTCCCGCGGTCGGCGCGACCGGGCCTTTCTGCTCTTCTTGGCGAGAACCGGCGCTCGCGTGTCCGAAGCGACCGGCGTCAACGCGAACGACCTTCAGTTGGAGCGAGGACGCCCGCAGGTGCTGCTTCATGGCAAGGGACGCCGAGATCGCGTCGTTCCCATTCCTCAGGATTTGGTGCGATCGCTGACCAACCTATTGAGCGAACGCGGCCTCGCCCATCATGAACCGCGGCCAATCTTCGTCGGGGTCCACAACGAGCGCCTGACGCGTTTCGGCGCGACACACATCGTGCGGCGTGCCGCCTCCCAGGCCGGGTCCACGAGGCCAAGCTTGGAGGGCAAGCCGATATCGCCGCACATCTTCCGGCATTCCCTCGCCATGAAGCTTCTCCGGTCAGGCGTGGACCTCCTGACGATTCAGGCTTGGCTTGGCCATGCTCAGGTCGCCACGACCCACCGATACGCCGCTGCGGATGTCGAGATGATGCGCCGGGGACTTGAGAAGGCGGGCGTCTCAGGCGACGGAAGCGCTTCTGGCCCAGATCGCCGTCGCCAAATATGCCGATGGCCTGCCGCTCTACCGGCAGGAGGCTATCTACGCCCGCGACAAGGTCGAGCTCGACCGCCAGTTGATGGCGCAATGGATGGGCAAGCTCGGCTTCGAGCTCGAGATCATGGCCGACTACATCTTCAGCGAGGTCAAGAAGGCCGAACGGGTCTTTGCCGACGAAACCACTTTGCAGACGCTCGCTCCGGGCTCCGGATCGACAAAGACGGCCTATTTATGGGCCTATGCCAGGGATGATCGAACGTTTGGCCGCAACGGTCCCCCGATGGTGGCTTATCGCTTCGAAGACAGCCGCTCCGGTGAATGCGCGGTCCGCCATCTCAATGGTTATCGCGGAATCCTGCAGGTGGATGGCTACGCCGCCTATAACAAGCTCGCGCGATCCGATCGCGGCAATGATTGCATCACAGGCTGGCTGCTGGTCACACTGCAGACGCAAGTTCTACGAGCTGCATGTTGCAGGGAGCTCAGAAGTGGCAACGGCGACGGTCGAGCGGATGGCGAAGTTCTGGCAGGTCGAGAAAACGATGCGCGGTCAAAGCCCCGACACTCGCGTTGCCGCGCGCCAGCAAGCCTCCGCGGCGATCGTCGCAGATCTCTTCGATCTCTGGCAGCAGACCTTGCGTCGGATCTTCGGCAAATCAAAACTGGCTGAGGCGATCCGCTATGCCGTCTCGCGCCGTGCCATCTTCGAACGATTTCTGACCGATGGTCGCATCGAGCTCGGTAGAGTCGACGACTGACGCGGTGGCTACAGGTTCCGAGGAGTTGCCGTTGGCCGGCAGCTTTCGCTGAGTGCCGGTGGCTCATTTCGGACCATGGCTCCGTTTCCAGTCGCCGCTCGTCAAACCGGACGTGCGGATTTCCCGCATCCGGCTTTCTCTCAACCCATCAAGCCTTCGCTCTCGGCACGTCGGCACGCGCTCTTGGGAGGCGGTAGAGGCCAAGCGTTTCATGCAGGTATTCCTGCGAGTAACGGTTGAAGCCCCGGCCACGTGCCCCGGTGCGCTGGACCAACCAATGACGCAGACGACGGTCGACGTATTGCCGAATGAGGTTGTAAGTTTCCACCACTGGACCTTGGTCGAAGTAGCCGCACCAGCCGCGTAGGAAGCGGTTGATGACAGCGACTGTGTTCTCCGGTGAGTCCGGATACCACTGACGTGTCGTGCGGTCGTGGACCTGTCTGAGCAATCGTCGAACGGCTTTCTTGGAAGGTCTTGTGCCAAGAAAGGCTTGACCTCCCTTTCCATAGAAGCGTCCGATCGTATACCCGAGGAATGTTACGCTATCCTCTGGGACCCGAGCGAGTCGCGTCTTGGTATCGTTCACCTCCAACCCGAGCCTGTTCATTAGCGTCTGCATCCGCGCCATTGCCGTCTCGGACGAACCGGGGCGACAGCAGATCACGAAGTCATCCGCGTAATTCACGATATGCGCATCGAGTTGATCTTGGTGTCCGTGTTTGCGCCAAGCCAGCAGAAACCGACGAAAGTAGAGATTCGCCAACAACGGGCTCAAAGGTGAGCCTTGTGGAGTTCCTCTTTTCTTCGTCCGAGCCTCCGCCGTCCTTGTGATCCGCCGGCCGTCCTTCTCGATAACCGCGACTGTCAGCCAGCCTTTGATCATCGAAAGAAGCCGACCATCGGCGATCCTGCGTGTGAGGCATTTCATCAGTGGTGCATGCGGAATCGAGGTGAAGTAATCCCTCAGGTCCGCATCGACGATCTCTGATCGCCGATGATCTCTGATGTGCCAGAACACGCGGCGCACTGCCATCTTGGCGTCCACCTTCGGGCGGAAGCCATACTGGTTCTCCAGCAGGTCCGCTTCGAAGATGGCGCCGATCACCAGCATCGCCGCCGTCATGACCGTTCGGTCTTTTACGGTTGGAATGCTGAGCGGTCGGCGTCCGCCATTGCTCTTCGGTATCCATACCCTCAGAAGGGGCTGCGGTCGGTAGTCACCCGCCGTCAGCTCCTGTCTGACATTTTCCAGCCATCGTTCGCGTCCCTCGGTTTCGATCTGAGCAAATGTGATGCCATCCGCCCCCGGCGACCCCCGGTTTGCTCGGCAGCGCCTGTAGGCTTCCTCCAGCACATCCAGTCTGCAGATTTTGTCCCAAAGAGAGTAGAATCGATAATCTGGTTCAGCCTTAGCTTTCGCCTGCAGCGAGGTCTGAAGTTTCTGAACGGATATTCTCGGTGTTACTAGGTTCATCACCAATCGCCGTGTTCTCGACTACCGAAACCGGCAGCTTTACGTCTTGCCTGCCGAAATCGAAGTAGTCATACTCAACTTTGGCTGACCAGCCGGGCAGGAAGGCATACTCGATGCCCGCACCCAATGTGCCGCCAAATATGTTCTTGGTCGCTCGGCCATCGGCAGCACCGTTAGCAGCAAAGCCAGCCCCCAAGTTCGATGTAACGGCAAAGGACTGGTTGATGCCGATGCTGGAATCGGCCCAAGCTGCGCCGCCCTTGATGTAGACTAGGCCGCGGTCGCCCACCGTGACGCCGACCCGTCCGGTGATATCGGCAATCCATTTGGTGTCGTTCGTGCAGTTCAAGACCACAAAGCAGCCAGTGCGCCCCTTGATACCACTCCATAAAAAATCGCTTTCCACGCCGTAGACCATCACACCGGACTGGAAATTGTAACCGGCTTGTACGCCGCCGAGGAAGCCGTTCAGCTGCACCTGCGGCAATGGCACATTCAAATCGGCAGTGCCGCCGATGAGCTGGTTTACGGTCTGGTTGACGGGGGCGCCAATGAATGTATTGCCCACAGCGAGGTCGGTCTGGCTGGTACCCCAACCCGAGCCTACACTGCCGCCGATGTAACCTCCAGTCCAGCTGAAGAGAGGATAAACGGGAGCCGGCGCTTTGACGACAGGTGCCGCAGGCAAATCAGCAGCTAAACTTCCGCTCCCAAAAGCGATCGTCCCGAACGCAATGATGCTCGCGAGCGACAATTGCTTGTTGCACTTCATCCGAGAGTCCTCCTGCTGAGCACGGAAAAATATTGCGTAGCTTGTCCCCAAGTTGTGGTTAGCTCGATAGTTCGAGCTGGCAGGCAGATCACCTCTCCAATCTGGTAGGAGGCAGCATCTTGCTGCAACTGCGACAGCCGCTTCTTGCCGTGTCCATTCCAGAGAGGCGAGCAGGCTCTGCTTTCATGCTTGTACGACGGTGCTCAGCAATCCTTTCGCGAAGATCCGTGACACGGCCGAATAATGGGCTATTTTACAAAGCCACGTCGTGGTGATTCTCGCGGCCCTTGGCCGACGTATTGCGCGGTATATCGTTAATGGCTGGGCCTCGATTTGGCTGCGATTTCCACGTTCGCTCTTGATGCGACCCACCATCGGGAAGGGTAGGCTCGATGTCGACGACTCGTGCGTTTCATGTCGTTGTCGTCCGGGACGCGTAGAAGATGTATGTCCTTGCTCTGGTCACCCAAAAAGGCGGAAGCGGCAAGAGCACGCTGGCGGTCGGAATTGCAGTCGCAGCGTTGGGGAACGGGGAGCGCGTCGCAATTGTCGAGGCGGATCCACAAGGCACGATTTCAAAATGGAAAGAGCGGCGCCGCCATCCCGATCCCCGGGTCGTTCGGGTCGCTGATTCGGCCGAAATAGAACGGGCGCTCGTCAGCCTTGAAGCCGAGGGGATCTGGCTTACGGTTATCGATACCGCCGCCACGAACAATGCACTGGCCATGCGCGCCATCGCGAGGGCCGATCTTTGCCTGATCCCGGTGCGTCCGAGTCCCGCCGACATCGAAGCTGCGATACCGACGCTGATTGCTATTCGTAGGCTCAACCGCCGATTTGCTTTCGTCCTCGCTCAGACGCCACCGCGGGGCTGCCGCGTGAGTGAAGCCGCGACGTCGCTCAATTCGCTCGGGGTGCTCGCGCTTCCCTATGTCGGACAGCGCAATGACCATCAGGACGCGCTTGGGGCAGGATTAGGCGTGACGGAGTTTGCACAAGAGGGAAGAGCCTCGGAGGAAGTTCGTGAGCTGTGGCGCTGGATCTTGAAGAAGCTTGTCGAGGGGTCGTCAGATCATGAACCACACGCAAGAAACGAAAAAGCCGCGTACTAGGCAGACGCGCTGCGCGCGACGCTCGCTCGTGGAGCTTACCGCGGCGGCGAGCCGAGCCGTTGACGATGGCCTGTTTGTGCTGCCCCGCGGGATTGCTGCTTCCAATCTGCGATCGGAGCACTCAGGCCCGAATACGTCTGATCAAACAATTCTTGCAAGGCAAGCGACGGCTCCGAGTCCCGTTGCGGTGCTTGAATCTCGGAATGCGGCGGCGCCGCGCAAGGACGAACTCCTAGATTCCGACACTACCACCGAGATGATGGTGAAGGTTGCCGAAGACTCTCAAGACAGAGCTTCTGAAAACATCAAAGCCAGCCTGAATGCTGCCTTGGACCATGCAAACGGCCTCGTAGAGACGCGGGTGGGAGGCGAAGCGGCGTCGAAAACCGTCGTCGCTTCCGGACTTGAAAGCAATTTTTTGACCGTTCTCAAAGAAGCCGCAACGGGGTTTCGCGCGGATGCGGCCGAATTAATCATGCAGAAGGAACCAGCCGACAGCGCGGGACAGTCGCAACCGCGATATATGCGGCGGCTCACCGACGAGGCGGTCAGATTGCTCGACGATCTTCGGAGCGGCAAGCTGGAGAACCAGGCGAACTTCATCCTGAGCGAGTGCTTCAGGGAAGCCGCCAGCGCGTTCTCTATCATCAATCAGCAGCTCAAGCGCGACGGCTATCCCGCGAGCATTGATCCATCAATCTTCATTTGGCTTGCCAATATCACCGAACCGGAGACGCGTGACACCGGGACCAAGCGACTTGAGATCGTACCCAACCACCGAGGTCGTCCGAGCACGTACACGCGCCAGGTCGCTCAGTTCATCTGGCACCTTGTCGAGGGACAGGGCTGCGGGCGCCAGGCCGCATATCGGGCGGCGCTCACGAAGTTCTCCGTAACCGCGAGTTTCGTCGAGAACGCCTATGCGTTTTGGGAGCCGGTCTTCAAACGGGCGGGACCGCACGTGAGGATGCTGACCCGCATTTCAGATCCAGAAGTGTAAAGTGTCAATCGGCTTGCAAATTTGACCCTTCATCGGCGTCCAATTTTGACCCCTTTCCGCGGCGGGGTTTGCTGGTAGCGCTCGTCTCGTCGGAGCTGGCCGGGATAGCGGAGGCGAGACGAGCGCGGGTGGCGTGATCGTCGTCTCGGCTTTTGAACCGCCAGCTATCGTTGCCGGTCTCGACGATGTCGCAGTGATGGGTCAATCGGTCGAGCAACGCTGTGGTCATTTTGGCGTCGCCGAACACGCTGGGCCATTCGCCGAATGCGAGATTGGTGGTCACGATGACGGAGGCGCGCTCATAGAGCCGGCTGACGAGGTGGAAGAGAAGCTGGCCACCGGACTGGGCGAAGGGCAAATAGCCGAGTTCGTCCAGCACGATGAAGTCCATCCGGGTCAGATGCTCGGCAAGCCGTCCCTGCCGTCCATTGCGGGTCTCGGTCTCGAGGCGGTTGACGAGGTCGACCACGTTGAAGAAGCGGCCGCGGGCACCAGATCGGATGCAGCTTCTTGCGATGGCAATGGCCAGGTGGGTTTTGCCTGTGCCGGTGCCGCCGACCAGCACGACGTTGCGCTGTTGGGCGACGAAGCCGCCGCCAGCAAGATCATTGACGAGCGTCTGATTGATCGGCGTGCCGTCGAACTGGAAGTCGGCAATGTCCTTGGCAAGCGGCAGCTTGGCAATGGTGAGCTGGTATTTGATAGATCTGGCTTGCTTCTCGTTGATCTCGGCGGAGAGTAGATCGCCAACGATGCGCTGGGGTTCATGCTGACGTTTGACGGCAGTTGCCATGATCTCGTCGAAGGCAGCCTTCATGCCATAGAGCTTGAGCTCGCCCATGAGGTCGAAGATTTGAGTTCGTTCCATCAGTTGGTCCTCCGAAGGTTGTCGTAGCGGGCACAATCGGCGATTGGTGCATGACGGAGCGTCAGGGCGGCTGGCGTCATGATGTTGGCCGGCGGGGCTGGCTCACGTTGACGGGCCAGGATGTTGAGCACCACATCGGCGGAATGAACGCTGTGACTGAGCGCTTCGGCACAGGCCGCTTCCACCGCAGGCAGACCGTCAGTCAGCACCGCGTTGAGGATGTCGACCATCTGCCGATTGCCATCGTCGATGCTGGCAAGCTTGCGCCGGATCCGCTCGATCGCGGCCGGCAGCACCCAGTCCTTGAAGGGAGCGCCGTTGCGTAAGGCGCCGGGGTTGCGGGCGAGCACCGGCACATAATGCCAAGGGTCGTAGACGGTATCGCCGCGGCCAAAGGATCGCTGATGCTCGGCAACGATACGTCCATCCTGGCGGATCACGATGCGATCGGCATAGGCTTGAACCTCGACCGGTCGTCCGACTGCACTGGCTGCGACCGAGTACTTGTTGTTGTCGAAGCGCACCAGGCAGGTCTTCGAGACCGACGCCGTCACCGCATGGAAGCCGTCAAATCGCCCTGCATAGGGAACGAGCCTAGGGCGTTCGACTTCGAACACGTCCCAGATCGTCTGATCGACCAGTTCCGGATGGCGATGAGCCTTGGCGTAGGTGATGCATTTGTCGAGCAGCCAGGCGTTTAACTCGTCGAGGTTTTTGAACCGCAGACGCGGCGTGAAGAAGCGTTCCCTGACCAGCCCGACCTGGTTCTCAACCTGCCCCTTCTCCCAGCCAGACGCCGGCGTGCAGGCGACTGGATCGACCAGATAGTGGCTGCACATCTGCAAAAACCGGCGATTGTAAAGACGCCCTTTACCGACGAAGATCGTCTCCACGGCGGTCTTCATGTTGTCGTAGATGCCGCGGGTGCAGGTGCCCTTGAACAGCGCGAACGCTCGGTCGTGGGCGTCGAACACCATCTCCTGCGTCTCTCGCGGATACGCCCGGGCAAATAGCATACGGCTGTGGCAGAGCCGGACGTGAGCAACCTTCACGACCACGGTGGTTCCGCTCAACAGCACCACCTCATGGCTCCAGTCGAACTGGTAGGCTTCGCCTGGCGCAAAACTCAGCGGGACATAGGCCGCCGCGGTCGATTGCCCGCGTTCCTTGCTCCACCGCCTGGCGTAACGTCGCACCGCATCGTAGCCGCCGTCATAGCCGCGACCGCGCAGCTCTTCGAAGATCCGGATCAATGTCAGCTGCTCACGAGCCGATTTAGCCGCGTTCGCCGCAAGCAGCCCGTCAAGTTCGACTGCCCATCGTCCGAGCTTTGGCCGCGGCTGCACTTGCCGCTCATACTCGAAGGAGGTCTCTCCCGACCTCAGCACCTTCCGAACCGTGTTCCGTGACACCTTCAGGTCACGGGCGATCTCCTTGATCGTCTTGCCCTTGATGAAGTGCTCGCGCCGAATCCGCGCAATCGTCTCCACGACCAGCATCCTCCACCACCTGCTTTGTTACGAAGCAGGCAGCGCAACAGACCAACCTGTAGGGGGGCAATTTTGGACGCCGATCCCCCGGCTTAGGGGGTCAATATTGCAAGCCGAATGACACCATCGAAGGCAGCTGTGACTTTCTTGGCGTGAAC
>NZ_AJQF01000511.1:0-2849 GCF_000261705.1 Bradyrhizobium genomosp. III
CAGATCGTCGAGACGTTGGAGAAGGTGTCGTGGCCCACCGAAGCGTCGCCATCCGCGGTCCCGGCCCCGATGTCGACGATGACCGCGCTGGTGGCGCTCAGATAGGACAATCGCGTCACTGCCTGCCCCAGGGCGTTGAGATCGCCGACGACGCTATCGTCGCCGCCGCGCCCTTCAAACTCGCTCTGGCCGGTGGCCACGCCGGGCAGACCGGTCGAGCCGGTAAACCCGGCCGCATTGAACGTATCGGCATAATTGCTGCCGACCACACCCTCGATGCCGATGAGCGTGTCTGTCCCGACGCCAGCTCCCGAGGCCGTGCCGGCCGCGAGGTTGACGGCGACGCCGCCGCTCGCATCGGTATAGATGGCGCGATCGAAGCCCGCACCGCCATCCAGAAGGTCGCTGCCGCCGAGGCCCTGGAGGCGGTCGTTGCCACCGAGACCGCTGATGGATTCGGCATTGGCGGTGCCGACGAGGTCGTTCGCGTTTCCGTCGCCGACGATCGGCGCGGCCGGCGCGCCGAACACGAAATCGCTCGCCGTCAAGCTGCTCAGATTGACGTTCTGAAGCGTGAGGCCGTCACCCGAGCTGAAGGTAATGACCGTGTTGGGGCCGCTCTGCACCGCATGCGCTTGCAGGTCAGAGAGGCTGAAGATGCCGTAGACCCCGGTCAGATCGAGCTTGTCCTGGCCATGGACGAAGTCCTGGATGAAGTCGAAGCCGCCGCCGCTCGCATAGACAAAGGTGTCCACGCCGGCGCCGCCACTGAGGAAGTCGTTGCCGGCACGACCATCCAGGATGTCGTTGCCGACGTTGCCGGAGAGACTGTCGTTGCTGGCGCTGCCGATGATGGTGTCGTTGAAATTGGACCCCAGGACATTGAACACGCCGCCCGTGATGGTGTCGTGGCCGACCGAGCCGTCGCCGTCGGCGGTGCCCGCAGTGAGGTTGACGGTCACGCCGGCAGTGGCGTTGTTGTACTGAATCTGCGTCGCGCCGTTGCCGGTGATCTGGTCGTTGCCGCCCTGCCCCTGGAACGAGGTCCCGCTCGGACCAGAGAATCCCGTTGCGTCGAAGATGTCGGCAAAGTTGCTGCCCAGGGCGCTGTTGACGCCGGTGAACGTGTCGTGACCGGTCGAGCCGTCGCCGGTGGCGGTGCCGCCCGCGAGATTGATGGTCACCCCGCCGGTCGCGTTGGCGAAGATCAGGCGCGTGTTGCCGTTACCGGTGATGGCGTCGTCACCGCTCAGCCCTTCGAACTGGTTGAAGGTCCCGTTGTTGCCGACATTCGCGCCGGCCACCCCGTAACCGGTCGCATCGTAGGTATCGTCGAAGTTGGTGCCCTGAATGCCCTCGATCGAACGAAGCGTATCCGTGCCGTTCGAGGCGTCTCCGGTGACGATGCCGGCCGCCATATTGACGGTGATGCTTCCCGTGATGAAGAAGATGTTGTTGTAGGACGAGACGTCGAAGCCGCCGCGGCCGTCGATATAGTCGTTGCCGGCGAGGCCGGTGAAGGTGTCGTTGGTCGCCCCGCCCAGCAGCGTGTCGTCGAACATCGAGGCCTGGACGGCGTTGACGCCGGTGAAATGATCGGTGCCGACGGATGAATCGCCGGTAGCGGTGCCGGTGACGAAGTCGACCTGGACTCCGGCCGTCGCGTTGTTGAAACCGAGCCGCGTGAAGCCGTTGCCGGTGATGGTGTCGTCACCGCCATTGCCGGTGAACTCGTTGAACGTCCCGTTCGAGCCGGCGTTGACGCTGCCCGAGCCGAAACCGGTGGCATTGTAGGTATCGGCGAAGTTGGTGCCGCGGATCGCCTCGATCCCGCGCAACGTATCCGTGCCGACGGTCGAATCGCCGGTGACGGATCCGGCGGCGAGATTGACCGTAATTCCCGTCGTGGTGTTCGGATCGACGTTGTAGTCCACACGGTCGTAGCCACCGCGGCCGTCGATGTAGTCGTTGCCCGCAAAGCCCGAATACACCTCTGCGGTGAACATCGGATTGTTGCTGCCCAGAATCGTGTCGTTATGCGCGGAGCCCCAGACGCCGTTGAAGCCGGACCCGACGAGGGTGTCGTGGCCCACCGATGCATCACCTTGGGCATAGCCGGCGACGAGATCCACCGTCACCGCGCCGGTGGCGCTGACATAGGAGACGCGCGTCAGCTCGGCGCCCTGACTGTTGGTGTTGCTGATGATGGTGTCGTCGCCGCCTCCGCCTTCGAACTCGTTGTAGCCGACAGGGCTACCCGGGACATGTGCATCGCCGGTGAAGCCAGCCCCGTTGAATGTATCGGCAAAGTCGCTGCCGACGGCAGCTTCGATGTTGACGAGGGTGTCCGTCCCCACGCCGGCGCCGGACGCCGTTCCGGCCGCCAGATCGATCGTGACGCCGCCGGTCGCGTCGGTATAGACGGCGCGGTCGAAGCCCGGGCCACCGTCGAGGATATCGTCACCCGAACCGCCGCCGAGATAGTCCTTGCCAGCGCCGCCAAAGAGGATGTCGTTTCCGTCGCCACCGCTGATGCGATCGTTGCCGTCCTGGCCATCGATCAGATCGTTACCACCTCCGCCCGAAAGCACGTCATCGCCGAGCGAGCCCAACAAGGCGCTACCGACCGGGATCAGCACGGCATTCGCAACCTCAGTGTCGAGATTATCGACAAAACGGTCTGTGAGCTGATCAATCGATTGTTGATCCGAAAAATCGGTCGCGGCGAGTTGGTCGGCAGCCGCGCCTTGAGCGACTTGGCCGGCCTGCGCCAATTCAGTGACGTTCGTGGCAGCCTGAATGCTGTCGTTCGCGGCAGCAACGACCTCGATAACCGTCGCGGCGGCCGC
>NZ_AJQF01000512.1:0-21661 GCF_000261705.1 Bradyrhizobium genomosp. III
CGACGCTCTGAACCGTATCGGAAGATGCCAGATCGAAGACGGGCGCGCCGGGGCCGCTCAGAGACGCCGTAATAGCGCTTGCAATCGCTGTAATGACCGCGCCCGTCTCCACGCCGACGGCCGACACCTGAGCGACGGTGCTTTGGACCTGGATGGCTGCCGCGAGCACCGCGGTCGCGGTGGCATCGTTGTTTACCGCATCGGGCACCGGGTCGAACGACCTCAGGTCGACACCTCCGGTGAGATCGAGGTTGAAAGCCGCCGCCACGGCGCTCATGGCCTGGTCCGCCGTCAGCGGATGCTCATCGTTTGCCGTGCTGTCGACCAGTGCGGCGATCAGCGTCGTCAGCGGAGTGATGACGGTGGAGCCCTCCGGCGCCCTCAGCACGCCGGCGACCTGCAATCCCGTCGAGATATCGACGCCGCCGATACTCACGAGCGGACCGGAGCCGCCCGCCAACGTAAAACTGCCGTCAGCCCGTGTCGTCGTGTGCGCCTCGCCTGCGTCGAGTATTCCGTTGTTGTTGGCGTCAGCAAATACGGTTGCGCCGCCGATATAGCCGTCGATATCCAGCGCGTTGATCTCGTTGGCACCGGACGTCACGGTCAGCGCGAGCTCGGCCGAGCTCACCGCCTGATGAACGCCGTCGTCGGAGATGGCGGTGACCTGCAGGGTGAACGGATCCGCGCTGCCGACGGCATGGTTCGGGATCAGGACGACGTTCTGGATTGAGTCGCCCGTCACGAGCCAGGCGCCGTCCCCGATCGCTGCGCCGTTCTGGACCGTAAAGCTCGACGGCACCCCCTCGATCTTCACCGACAAGGTGCTGCCCAGATCGACCTTGTCGGCCGCTATGTGAAGCGTGATGTTTCCGTCGGCGGCGCCCGACGAGTCCTGTACGCTCAGATTCGGTGCGTCCTGCGCGCCATGGATATCGAAGCTGATATTCTTGGTCGTGCCGTCGACGGACGTGACCGTGAAAGTCTCCGTCTTGGTGTCATTGGCGCCGAGATACTGAATAGCGGCGTTGTCGACCGAATAGGTGTAGTGGCCGTCGGCCAGCAGCGTCACCGTGCCGAGGTTGCCTTGTGCCGTGATCTCGCTGGCCTGGAACGCGGCCTGGTTCTGGTCGGCATCGACGATGGACAGCTGCCCGGACGCTGTCAGTTGGCCGTCCTCGGTGACCTCGTGATCCCCGACATTGCCAATGGTCGCGCCGTCATTCTCGCCGTGGATCGTGAACGTGACGTCCTTGGAGGTGCCATCCTGAGAGGTGACCCGGAACGTATCGATCTTGGTTTCGCCGGCTCCGAGATATTGCGCGGCGTTGTTGGCGACAGCGTAGGTGTAGCCGCCGTTGGCCGAGAGGTTCAGCGTGCCGAGATTGCCCGGCCCTGTGAGCACGCCGGCCTGGAATGACGACTGGCCCGCATCCGGGTCGCTGACCGAGATGCTGCCCACCGCGGTCAGATTCCCGGCGTTGTTCGCCGCAAGGTCTTCCGTCACGTCCGCAATGGTGGGATCGCCGATCGTCGCCGCGTGATTGCCGCCGGCCGGGCCATGAACGGTGAAGCTGACCTGCTTGGTGGTGCCATCGACAGCGGTCACGGTGAAGGTGTCGACCTTGACGGCGCCGGCCGCCAGATTGTGCGCAGCACTTTCGGCCACGACGTAGACATAGCTGCCGTCGCCCGACAGCAGCAGGAAGCCCAGATTGCCGGCAGCGGAGCCAACGGCCGGCTTGAACGCCGCCTCGCCCTGATCAACATCCGTGATGCCGATGCTGCCGGACGCGGTGAGCACGAGCGCCGACGGATTGTCGTAGACGTCGTGAACCGTGGGTGTGCCGATCACCGCTGCGTCATTGACGCCCTTGATGACGAAAGAGACCTGCTTGGCCGTGCCGTCGAACGACTTGACGGTGAAGGTTTCGACCTTGGTGTCCCCCGCACCGAGATATTGCACGGCGCTGTTGGCGACCGAATAGCTGTAGGTGCCGTTGGCATTCAGCGTCAGTGCGCCCAGATTGCCCTGCCCCGTGATCACGCCGGCCTGGAACGTGGACTGGTTCTGGTCGGCATCCGAGATCGAGATCGTGCCTGACACCGACAGCGTCGGCGCGCTGGCGTCTTCGGTGACGGTGGTGAAGGCGGGCGCACCGACCACGGCGGCGTCGTTGGTGCCGTGAACCGTGAAGGAGACCTGCTTGGCCGTGCCGTCCAGCGCGCTGACCGTAAACGTCTCGACCCTGGTCTCGCCGGCGCCGAGATATTGAACGGCACTGTTGGCGATCGAATAGGTGTAGCTGCCGTCGGCCTTCAGGGACAGGGTGCCGAAATTGCCCAAGGCGGATACCACGGTGGTCTTGAACGCCGATTCGCCCTGATCGACGTCGGAGATCGCGATCGTTCCAGTGAGCTTCAGGGTCGGATTGCGGGAATCCTCGGTGACATCGGCAGCCGAGGGTGTGCCGATGATTGCGGCATCGTTGGCGCCCTGGATCGTGACGGTCGCCGTCGCCGTCGATGTCAGGCCGGCGCTGTTGGTTACGGTGTAGGTGAAGGTCTCGGTCGCGGACTGGCCGGCGCGCAGCGACTGGAACGCAGAACCCGGGGTATAGGCGATGTTGTGGCCGTCGGCGGCGATGCTGACCGTCCCCAAAATTCCCTGTGTATTGACGGAGGTGACGCGCAGCGTCCCGCCCGCGGGGTTGGTGTCATTGGCGAGCACGTTGATCGCGGTGACGCCGGCATCCTCGCCGATCGTGACGGCGTCGGCATTGGCGACCGGTTTTTGCACGAGCGAAACCTGGAAGACGGCGTCGTTGTAGTCGGCGTCGCCCGGCGCGGTGTAGCTGCCGTTGGACCTGCGCGTCGCGGCGGTATCCTCCCAGGCGATGGTGCCGGTCGCGCCGTCGGCAGTGTCGCCGGCGAGCTTGGCTGCCGTCTGCTGGCTGCCCGTGACCGACGAGGCATAATCGACGCCGCCCGCGTTCTTGGAGGTCTCGGTAAACAACGCATTGGCGCCGGCGCCCGTGAGCAGATCGGGCTTGCCGGCAACGTAGATGACGTTGCCGTTGGCATCGACATCGGCGACCGCCCAGGTGCCGTCCGAAAGCTTGATGACCTTGATGGCGCCGGTGAGATCGTTGGCATCGTTGCGGCCCTGCGCCGCACCATCCGGAATGAGGAAGAACTGGATCTTGCCGAGATCGGCGGTGTTCACCGCGAAGTCGACATGGGAGACACCGGGAGTGAGGGCGCCAGCCCCTTGCGAATCCGCATTTGCAAACAGGATTCCGCCGAGCCCCGTTGAGCTGTTGTACCAACCAAAGGTGTTGCGAAAGGCCGCGGACTCCGAGACAAAACTGGCGCGCAAAATCGTCTGGTCGCTCATGGCGAGCCCCCCTTTAACATTCTGATGCTCAAAGTTCGCCGTCAGCCCAACGGCGCGAGTTGGAAATGAAATGGTCTTGTTATGGTTGTATTGGGTATCGATTCGACGAGGCGTCGTTGCCTGACGGCGAACGGCGAAGTCCTGTCACGGAGCGACGAAGGACTTCTGATAATTGCAAATTGTTTCCATTGTTGCGTGACTGCGTCAAGGCAGCACAGCTGCTAACCTTAAGCGCGGCGTGAATTGAACAGCGCAGCCGAGAGAGCATGTGTCCCGGCTTTGCGATTGCGCCCGAATTCGGCAGACCATGGGATCGAAACTTTGCCGAACTGCAGCACAATACGGGATGGAATGAAGCGATCGCCTTGCCTCCCCGGCTGGCCTTGACCAGATCGCTTAAGCTGCCGAGAAAATGGATTGCGACCGTTGATAGCGCGGCTGAACAATTCGCGCCGCGCCTGGGGACACGAACTGCGACATTCTGACGCGCCCAAATATCCCTGCTGCAGCTCGATATCGGGAGCCGAAAGCCGACACCGAAATCCGACTGACTCAAGCAAAGCAATGTCATCTCAATTCCTGGTGCAGCAAATATTCCTCGTCCATGGAATAGCGCCGGCACATCTGGACGCATGACCCGAATGGGTCATTCCGGTCCGGGCGCCGCCGCCTTCCGCAGCCATCCGCTAGACTTTCGTCAAGTGCGATTTTTCAGGAAAAACAGGCAAGGGGGCTTGCTTCGAGCCGCCTCCTCACGAAGCATCGCCGGTCGGGGAAACGCGTTGGAGGGCCTCAGATGTCGGGGACTTTCTGCCCGGCATGCAGCAAGAATGCATGCCGGGCTGCAACGAAATGCGCGGGGCTGGGCGAAGGGGACCGCGCTTGAAAGCCGACAAAATCGACGGTGCAGGACTGTCGAGGGTCCTCAATCGACTTGGCGAGGCCGCCGTGAATCCGGAAGCATGGCGCGACATCATGGATGACATCTGCAGGGCGGTGGGCGCGTCGGCGGCCATACTCCTTCAAAGTGACGTCAGGACTCCCGACGTTCCACGCACGGCATCGATCGCCGAGGCCACCGATCTCTACTTCAGGAACAACTGGCACTTAAGAGACCCGCGCGCCAAGGCTTTTCCGCGCATGATGGCGGGCGAGGTCGTGACCGACCTCGATATGATGACCCCGGAGCAGATTCGCGCCGATCCCATGTACAACGAGGTGCTGTTCCCGTTCGGATACCGGTGGTTCGCCGGCATCGGCTTCTGGGCCGACAGCGCAGCGTGGGCATTGACGATCCAGCGAACCGGCCACGAAGGCGCATTCGAGGCACCCGACAAGCAACTGCTTGCCCAATTGGCGCCGCGCCTGACCGAGACCGCCACGCTCGCGACGGTGATGGGAAGGGTCGCGCTCACCTCGATGACCGATGTGCTCGACAGGGTCCAACAGCCCGCATTGATCCTCAATCGGGAAGGAATGGTCCTGCGCACCAACACGGCAGCCGAAACTGGATTCGACAACGAGATCCGCATCAGGGAGCGGCGCCTCGTTGTTCACGACAAGCAGGCGATGACAAGGCTCGATCAGCTGATCAGCATGATCCGATCGACGCCGGATGCTGCCGCCATGCCCGCCTCTCCAATCCTTGTCCGCCGGACGGCAAAGCCACCGGTCGTCTTGCGGATCCTGCCGGTGGACGGCGCGGCGCGCTCCGTCTTCCTCGGCGCTCGCGCCATGCTGATCCTGTCCAACCTCATCCCGCGCGCCGCGCCGGACCCTGCCCTCATCGGCCAGGCCTTCGACCTCACGCCGGCGGAATCGCGACTGGCCGCGCTGCTTGCAACCGGCACATCGCTCGCCAGCGCGTCCGAGCACCTGCGCATCTCGCGCGAAACCGCCCGCAACCACCTCAAGTCGATCTTCTCGAAGACGGGCGCGCACCGCCAGTCGGAGCTTGTCAGTCTGGTTTCGCAACTTGGTTGATTTGCATCGTCCAGCTCGGGGACCGGGACCGGGGTCCCCGAACCGCACGATTGCGCGCTGCGCACGATGGAGCGGGCGCTGACCATAACGAACGGGTCATTCCCTGCGAACAGGGAAATTTACAGGGAAAACGCCCACCGCAGGACCCGCCTTGGCAACGAGAGTTGGCGGGAACCACTTGAAAATCCGTAGAAATCCCGAGCGTCGCGGTCGCATCGGAACAGGGAATTTTTCGCTGGCAAACAGGGACTCTCCTGGCCGTGAGCACGGAAAAATATCCGGCGGACTTCAGTGGCGCGCCTGTCGGACACTGGCAACGCGGCTACAGTGACAAGGTGACCCCGATCATCGACCGGTTTTGCACGGTGCATGCCAAAGCTGACTTTCGGCTCCTGGCCTATGCTCAATCTGCCCGCTGCGGCTGCGTGCTGTGACCTTCGAAATGGCTCCGTACATCAGCAACACGGCGGAACGCCAGATGGCGACTGAACCGTACGATTCCCGTTGCTGAGACATTCGGCCTCTCGCTGCGAAGAAACGCGATCCTTCACCTCCTAGTGATCTCTCAGAGCGGCTTCGAGGTCTGCCGGAACTTTTCCGTGCCGATGCGTCAAAAGCCATATTCCGCCGATGGAATGGTCGCTGTTGCATTCCTGGCTGCAGGCTTCGGCGACGCCGCGATGACATCCGCCTTCGGCCGTACTAATCCGTCTGCGAGGCCAAACACCTGGTACACTCGGTGGGATTGCCTATCCACGAACCAGCAATTGATGACGGGATTCCGGCCGCCGGCCCATCCGAGCTCGCGCAGTCCTCGGCGGAACGCCTCCAAGGGGCGCCAGCCAACGGTGCCCCAGGCAGCCGGCGGGACGCGCACGCCTGCAGCCAGAGCAACAGTCGGCTGCAGCCGGGGCGTGATCTTGACCAAGTTCAGCAGCGTCGCTGCCACGATCATCATGAGGACTCCACCAACGCTGAGCGTGATCTGCATCGCAAGCCCTTCCGATATGTCGAGCAGCGCCAGGAGGCTAGCGAGCGTCAGCAGGACGCCGAGGCAGAAGATTGGCAACGAGTGCTTGCCACAGAGGATGGCGCCGCGCATCACCGCACTCGTCAATGCTTGCCGATTGGGCGGCACGAACCATACCGCCACAACCGCTAGAGCCAAGAAATGCAATAGACGCAACGGATCGAGATTGGATTTGTCTAGCGGGTAAGCCAATTTGGTCAGCCCCTGCGGGATCAACGCTTCCAACGGCTTGATTCTCCAGCTCAATGCGATGACGAGGCTGAAGATCAGATAGAGAGCGGCGGGCACGAGCACCGTGCGAGACGTTAGCCAGGGGCGCACTCTTTCGCCCTCGATTATCATCCACGCACCAAGAACCGCCAATAGCTGCCAGGCCAGTGGATTGAAAGCCCAATGGCCGCTCGGCCACGCCGGCATGGACCAGCCGAACATTTGCACCAGCGCATAAAGCGCCAGCGAGGCGCCAAGCGTCACGTTCGGCATTCGGAGCAGCAACCACAGCAACGGCGCGAAAAAGAGGTGGAGAAGCACGAAGATCGGCAATACGTCGGTATTGACCGGACGGTATTGCAGAATCGCTGCGTGGGCGAGCGCCGAGCCCGGCTGATCCAACAGAATGCGCGTATTGCTCTCATCAGCAAGACGGTCCCCGCCTGCGAGGTGAACCAAGATGGCGCAGGCGAGCGTCAGCAGCAGAAATGCGACATAGATGTCCCAACTTCGCCGCAGGGTCCGGCGGATCACGCTGGTCCACCCCTCGCAACTCCGTACTTTGCCGTAGGCTAGCGCGCAGGTGACTCCCGAGACGAACATGAACACTTCCGCGGCATCGCTGAAGCCGTAGTTCCGTAGCGTCAGCCAACTTCCAATGTTATTGGGGACATGATCAAGAAAGATGCACCAGAGCGCGATGCCGCGGCAGGCATCAATGCGAGGGTCGCGGCTGTTGACTTTGAGCTCCGGCGGAGCGCCCGCAAATAGCTTCGGAGATGCGGTCCGATCCTGCATTGGCTTGCCTCGTCCAGGGTACGCGCAGGCTTCGAGAGGAACTGAATGTAACAAAAAGCACGCTGCGGGATTCTGACAGCGACGCAGTCCAGAATTGCTTCACACCGACCCGGCCACAACAGCAACTGCGACAATGACGATATGGCCGGGCTGCGCAAAACCCTCTGGTGGAATGGCTGACTGTCGTCATCATCGTGCAAGCGCCGCAGCCTGTAAATCGGCCGGAGGTCGGTACAGAGAGGTGCCTAGGTCCTATGACCAAGGTACCGTCCGTCCTGCCGTCCGTTTGACCTTGGTCAGACATATGATGAGCAATTCATCGCTCGCATTAGAAGGGGCCCGCGAGCTGCGCGCTTCACGTAGTCCGCTCCCTTCTTACCTGACGGCGAACCGCCGGCCGGAGCCGAGATAGAAGATGGACGATTTCGAAGGTGGGTATATGATTTCCTATTGATCTCCGGGCGGCCAGAAGACGGAGACCTTTTCTATGAAGGTGCTTGTTGTTGACGATCACACATTGATTCGGGCCGCGCTGCACGCTGTCCTGAAGCAACTAAAGCGAGAAGCCGTTATATTCGAAGCTTCGAGCGGCCGAGAGGCCATGCACATCGTCGAGGAGCATCCCGACATCAGCCTCATTCTGCTTGATATCAATTTGCCTGATCGCGACGGCTTCTCCGTCCTTTGCGAACTGCGCGATCGCTATGCGAGGACTGCCGTCGTCATTCTCTCGTCCTCCGATGATCAAGACACAGTCAGGCGCGCCTTCAAATTCGGCGCGCTGGGTTTCATTCCGAAAACCACGGAACGCGAGGTGATGCTCAAGGCTATTGAATTGGTGTTCTCCGGCGGAGTTTACATCCCGTTGGAGATACTGGAGAAGACAGCGGGCCCACGGCATGCAAACAAGCCAATGGCGCCCGACTCGCTCAAGGGGCTCGGGTTGACCGATCGGCAGATTGAAGTACTTGCGCTCCTGATGAAGGGGAAGAGCAATAAGGTCATTGCCAGGATGCTCAATATGGCAGTGCCTACTGTGAAGAATCACATCACGGTCGTTCTCAAGGCGCTCGGCGTAGCGACGCGCACCGAGGCCATCATAAAGGTCGGAAAAATGGGCTGGGAGTGGCCGAAATCTGGATCATGAAACTGCCCCAGCGTCTCTCCCACCATCGTGATCCCTAAACAGCTTGTGCATGACAGCGCGGAGCTGCATTGGGTCGACAGGCTTATGCAGCAAAACGTATCCTCTATCCTTGGCGTCCCGCAGTGGCTCAGCTGCCGTATCGCCGCTGATGAGAATGGCAGGGAATGACGAGCCAAACGCCGCATTGATTTGTTCAATTGCCCTGATTCCGGTCTTCCCGCGTGCGAGATGATAGTCCGAGATTATGAGGTCGGGGCGTTGTTCGCGCTCAGCAAGTCGAACCAGTGCGGCTTCGTCGGATCCGGCGGCAAGAACCGAACATCCCCATTTGCTGAGCAATCCGCCCGTTCCCTCCTGCACGATGGGAGTATCGGCAATAACAAGAATTGCCTTGCCGTCGACTGCAAAAGCGCCGGGGTGTGGTAAGTCGGCGGGCGCTGCGGCTCTGACGCATTCGTCGACCTTCGGAACCAGAATCGTGAATCGCGAACCGCGACCCACAGTCGAAGCGAGCTCAATGGGATGGTTGAGAAGCAAGCGAAGCCTGTCGACAATGGCAAGGCCGAGCCCCAGGCCGCCGGACCGGTTCTGCTCCGGAGCAGGAACTTGAAAAAACTCGCCAAAGATATTCTGCTTTTGATCCTCGGGAATGCCGGGACCGGTATCGTATACTTCGATGCGCAGCATTTCACCGCGCCGACGGCATCCGACCAGGATCCCGCCCTTTAACGTATAGCGCACAGCATTGGATACCAGATTCAGCAATATGCGTTCGAGCAGCATGGCGTCGCTCCGTACCCAGGCGTCACTTGGCCTGACCCGTAAGCGCACGCCTTTTTCTCGCGTCGCCTGATCAAACGCCGTCTCGCTTTTTTGCAACAGGCGTCCGATCGGGAATTCGGTAATGTAAGGGATGAGCATCCCGGCATCGAGTCTCGAAATGTCCAGCAGCGAATTGAACATTTCATCCATTTCCTTGCGCGTTGCGTCGACCCGCTCGATCGTCTTTGCCCTCTCCCCTGGTTCGAGCGGCGTGCGCAGCTGGGCAACAAACAGCCCTAATGCATGTAACGGTTGCCGCAAATCATGGCTTGCCATGGCAAAAAAGCGTGACTTTGCGGCACTGGCGAGCTCCAGCTCTTGCGTTCGCTCTGCGACCTTCTGCTCGAGTTCGACGCGCGCGCGGCGCAGACGCTCCTCCGCTTTCTTGCGCACCTCGACATCGGCGCTCAGCAACAAGCTTGGAACGGTAATGCTGATCAAGAACATCAACACCAGCAGGAACGATGCGTTAAGGTCCGTAGTTGCGAACGGGCCGCCGCCCGTGAGCGTGCCCCAGATCGTGATGCCCGCAAGCATCAGGGCGACCGTCGCGGTATCGCGTGGACCGCGGCGCAGCGCCGCCCACAACATCGGCAAGATCGCCAGAAAACCCAGTGGATCTCGGCCGGGCGTTTGCTCGATCAAAGGGCTGAAAGCAATGAGTCCAACAACCGCCGCTGTCGTGAGGACGCCAACCGTCTCCTGAAGCGCATGGCGTTCGAAGTCATGATCGCGGCTTGATGCCCAAAGCACGATAACGGGAGTAATGACCAGTGCGCCTGTCACGTCTCCCAGCCACCAGGTGATCCACGCGTCCGCGAAACTTTTCTGTTCGATGTACCCGAAGATTGTCAGACTGGTCAGTCCAATGCTGGCGCTGATCGGCGTCGCGATGACGACGCAGATCACCGCAAACTTTGCGACAGAATCGGGGGTTGAAAACGTGTTACATCCGCTCGACCACCGATTAATGAGGTAAGCGCCTACAATCGCTTCAAGAGCGTTGCCGGCCGCAATCGCGATTGCGGTAGCAACCGAGCCCGCCGTCGTCGCATTTGCAATCAACGCTGCCGCAAAAATTGCTGGCCAGGTCCGATATCCCCCCAACAGCACCGCCGCCAGCGCGACACCTGTCGGCGGCCAAATTGGCGTTGAACTGGGATGAATGGACGCGAGAGCAAGCCCACCTTTGGCCAAGACGAGATAGATGGCGCCGATTGCGACCAGACAACCGACGTAGCTGACAACTCGGCTAGAATTTGTCTCGGGAGCTAATGATCGAGGATTGGACATCGTCCACGTCCTGGACTAGGCAAATGCTTCGTCTATCGAAACTGACTTTTGATCTCTGGATCTAACATCGCTAGATGGATACTGGCAGATGCACTCAGGTCCAATTGATCACAGCAGTTTGCTGGCGGACTAAGAGACGGCACGTGATCGAGCTGGCCGACTTGCTGTTCAATCCCCGCCGATTGCGTTAGAACCAGTGGGACGAACAGGGCACCGTTGCACCCCGAGGAATTCGCGCCATCTCGTGTTCACCCCGAGCTTTTGGGGGATGCATCGTACGACGAAGATAGGCGCTCCGAAAGCCGGATCTGGACCTGGACCAGGTCGCTGTGCGCGACAAAGGCCTATCTCTCGTTGGAGTCTCGGGACTGAACCACTTGCACGATAGCTTGCTGCGACGTGACGAGGAAGCGGAAGCTTCGCAGAAGCATCTCCATGACCGATGAGGCGACGAGTCCGTTGCGTGGGCCGTGGCGTTTGCGATGGGCGGTGCAAATCGGCCTTGATCGAACAACCGTAAAGAAGCCTGTGATCGAGTGACATCGTTCGACGACTTGCGCGGCGGTCATCAAGTTTGAAGCGCTGCGTCCTTTGTTCGCTATCGCTGACAAAACGGCGCACTCACTTCACCGCATTCAAGCATCTTTGAAAAAGCAGCACTGGCGTGCTCACGCCGCCAGCGGGCGGCAATTAATCACTTGCGTGGGCATCCGAAGACGAATGCGCCGTACTACACGGCCTTCGTCCGGATTGATCAAAGCGAATTGGCGGGCATACCGAAGATTCGCCGGTGTCCCGGCATGCCGGCGATCGTCTTGCTCGCGACCGCTCACCGGGCCGCGTTCGAGTCCACCGTCGGCCGCTCGCATGTCATTCGATCAATCATTCCGACACAAATGACGTGTGAAACGCTTGATAGCCTCTTGCTCTTAAGCGCCAGCCGCACGTTTCGGCGCGCAGTGAGATTACGCCGCTGTAATAGCGACATACCGGCTCGGTCAAGGGATGGCGTGAGAAATCGGATTACTCCTGAGAATATGAAGTCTCGAGATTTCATCGATTTTGGCGTAGGCCGCTCTACAGCCCAAAGCCTCGGCCAATCTCCCGCATCAGCCTGAGCGCGGCGTCAGTATGGCGGCCAATAGAACAGCGCGCGATCAAGCTGCGAAAAGATGCCCATTCCAAATAGCGCGATAGCAACGCCTCTAAGCATGGTTGGGGAAAGCCGGCCAATAGAACGCAGTTGATGGTTCGCCACCGTTGAAGGCCATTGCTGCACATGAGGAGGAATTCCGCTCGATGGGGCCCGATATCGCCGAGCAAGAAAAGAAGCAATGATGTAACGTCTCGACTGGCCCAAAGGCGACGATCGCGATGGCGTCCCGCCGATCAGCAGCCAAGGCCACACCGGAGCTGGTGGCCCACGCGGCCGGATCCACGCGAATGACCCATAGGTAGCCGCCACGCGTGATCAGGCGCACGCGGTCGCCATCGCGCTCCAGTCGGAGCCGATAACCGTCGTATTTTACTTCGTGGAGCCAATCGGGGCCGACCGGGACCGCAATGCCCTTCGTCGGCAGGCAAAACTCAAATGAACGCATGCGGGAAGAATAGGCATTCTCGGCTGATTTGCGAGAGGCGGCCCGAGGGCAAGTTCGCAATCAAGTTCATGGCTTGGGCGGCATGGGAGCGATGTCGGTACCACCGCTGTCGGCAATAACTTGCTCCACTGCCGATGCGAGCACATCAAGGTTAGGAGAGGCGCTGCATCCGGTCCATGAATCGATCAAGACGCTGCGCAAGCTGCGCCAGACGCTCGGGCCGGACGTGTTTGCGGCGCAGTACCAGCAGGCGCCGGTGCCGGCCGGCGGCGCCATGATCAAGCGCGATTGGCTGCGATATTACGACGAAGCCCCCTCAAGAGATGTGCTGGGCTGCCGCGTCATCCAGAGTTGGGATACGGCCGCCAAAAATGGCGCGCAGAACGACTGGTCTGTCTGTACGACGTGGCTGGTCATTGACGGGAATTACTACCTGCTCGACCTTGTGCGCGGTCGGTTCGAATATCCCGCCCTCCGCGACACCGCACTCCAGCTCGCCAAGCGCTTCAAGCCGCACGAGATCCTGGTCGAAGAGGCCTCGACCGGAATTGCCCTGGCGCAGGAACTCCGAGACCAGGGCGACTGCTTCGTCAACCCTATCAAAATCAATCATGATAAGGTTGGTCGGCTCTACGTCCAGCAGAGCAAATTTGCCGCCGGACGCGTACTGTTTCCGAGAAATGCGTCGTTCCTGGCCGAGCTCGAGATGGAGCTACTGACCTTTCCGCAGGGCCGCCACGACGACCAGGTCGACAGCATCAGCCAGGCGCTGGCCTACGAGGACAACGGCTACGATTACACGCTGAGTTGGGTCTGATGAGGCCGCGAGCTTCTCCATCACCCTCATGCAGCCCGAGCCGCAGGTGGTCGAGCCGAGTTCGCGACGGGTCCAGACGTGAACATCAAAACGATCGTCGGGGGCGCTCAGCGCCCCCTTCGGCGAAGGGCGTCGACGTGGTGGCATTTGTCGCGGTCGCCAGGCGCTCGGCGGTGAAGCCGTGAAGCTGTTAGTGGAATAGTTATGGGTACCAGGGCGCAGTTCGGGCCCCAAGCAGCCCCACGCGCTAAGCTCCGCCAGACTTACGTGGCCCTGAGGAGCTTCGCCGCAGCTGTGGACCAATGCAGTCAATTTCCCGAACGAAGCCAAGTGCTCGCGCGTCAACCTTCCGTGGTGCCTAGCGAGCGAAGCGCCCGCCGCTGTTGCGCCAAAGCGTACCGCTCATAGCGCTCAAGCGCTTTGAGGCGTTTGAGGCCTGCCGGAATGGGGTCGGCCAAAAGCCCGGCCAACATGTCCTGCCGCAAACGGCGGAGCCGCAGCAGCGCGAGCTTGGACCGCGCCAGCGCCAGCGCCGAGGCCGGGGTGACCCCATGCCCGAGCCCAGAAGCAATCGCGACTGCAAAATTCGCGGTCTCCGCCGGATCGCCGATCGCGCTCCGCGCCAAGCCATGGCGCAGCGCATTTTGGCTGGACCTTGTCTTTCCACCCGCCGATTTCGGTCCGGTGCTGCGTGTGGCATTGCGGCGATTGGCTTCGATTTGTCGAACTGACGCCATGTCCCAGGTCCTCGGTTTTGGCTGATCATAGCCATTGGAAAGATGGCTACAACGCATTGAAAAATAAAGGGTTTTCAGGCCCAAAGAACAGCAAATTCGCTACAGAAAGGACTGGCATTCCCGCGCAAAAGGAGCGTTAATCACAAGACCGGCCGGGGGCTCTTGGCCCCGGTCTCTCCCCTCGCAGTGGCGGGGCTTTTGGTGGTGCGGCGGCAAGCCGCGTAACCCAGGAGAGACCGGTGACCACGATTGCAACCGACGGCGCCGCGGCGCCCCGTTCCGTCATCACATTCAACCGCCACGACCGCCGCGCCTTCATCGGCGGCTCGGACGCCCGCATCATCATGGGCGATGATCAGGACGAACTGCTGCGCCTGTGGCAGGAAAAACGCGGCGAGAGCGCGCCGCAAGATTTGTCCCGCAACCTGATCGTTCAGCTTGGCATCGCCACCGAAGACCTCAACCGCAGCTGGTACCAGGACGCCACGGGTCACACGATCACCGACGTCCAGAAGCGGGTGCGGCACCCCGTCCATACCTGGATGGCGGCCACGCTGGACGGCATCGTCGCGCCGACCGGCGCGGTGTTCGAGGCCAAGTTCATGCTGCCCTGGGCTTTTACCGAGGAGGCGGCGGCCGACAAGCACATGGCGCAGCTGCAACACAACATGTGGGTGGTCGCGGCGCGCGCGGCCGTGCTCTCGATCATCACCGGCGGCGGCAAATGGGTCGAGATCACCGTCCATGCCGACCCGCTCTACCAGCATCTGCTGCTGACCGCGGAAAAGAAGTTCTGGCGCTGCGTGCAGTGCGGCGAGCCCCCGCTGCTGTTTGGCATCGACACCCCGCGGCCGCGGCTCGCCGCCGTCAAGGTGGTCGACATGACGGCCTCCAATCTCTGGGCCGCATGCGCGGCGACCTATTTGCGCACCCGCGAGGCCCATGGCGAGCACGAACTGGCCAAGAGCGAGCTCAAGAAGCTGCTGCCTGAGGATGCGAAGGAAGCGTTCGGCCACGGCATTCGCGCCAAGCGCTCCGGGGCCATCAGCTTTGATCCGGTTGAGATGGAGGCCGTCCATGCACCAGGCCAGTGAGCATATCGGGGCGATCGCGGCGGCGCTGGCCCGCGCCCAAGCCGAACTGACCAACCCGGAAAAGACCCTGACCGCTCAGATCCGCTCGCCGTTCCTGCGCGATGACGACCGCACCTTTCGCTACGCCTCGCTGGCGAGCGGCCTCGACATCGTGCGCAAGACGCTGAGCCAGCAGGAGATCGCCGCCATCCAGACCACCCGGGTCGAGGCAACCTCCGGCCACATCCATCTCACCACCCTGCTCGCCCATTCCTCCGGCGAATGGATCTCCTCGGACTGGCCGGTCTGCGCCGCACGGGACATCGAGGCCCCGCATCGGATGGGCGCGGCGCTCACCTACGCGCGACGCTACGCCCTGTTCGCGCTGGTCGGGATTGCCGGCGAGGATGATCTAGACGCCCCGGATACGGCCGCGGGTTCCCCCGCACCACCTAACCTCAAGGCCTCGCCCGGCAAGGGCGCTCTCAACCGTGCCCCGGTGCTGCGGCCGGGGGAGTCCGCCGCACTCCGGGAGCAGCTGTTGCGCCAGCTCGAAGCGCTGCCCGCCAGCACCGATCTGCTCAGCTGGGCCATGGCGAGCCTCCCGCTCAAGAACAGCCTGCAGGAGCCGGATGCCCGGCGCGTCGAGGCAGCTTATCAGGCCAAGCTTGAGGACGCTGGCCGTGCTCAGGCGGAGCAGGCGGCCGACTTGGCTGGCATGCCAAACCTGCCCGCAGCGCCTGCTGCTGACGCCGAGGCCGCGCTGCAACCCGCGCTCCCCGAGGCCGGGCTCGCCTATCCCAAGGAGCCGCCGCGCAAACGCAGCAAGGCGCACCTGTTGTTTGTTAGGGGGCAGCCCTGCCTGGCGTGCCGGCAAACCCCGTGCGATGCGCATCATCTGAAATTCGCTCAAGCCCGGGCGCTCGGCCGTAAGGTCAGCGATGAGTTCACTGTCCCCCTGTGCCGCGCGCATCACCAGGAGCTGCATCAGCACGGCAACGAACGGGCGTGGTGGGCGAACCTGCAGATCGCGCCGTTGCCGGTGGCACAGGAGCTGTGGGCGGCGAGCCCCGTCCACGATCCTGCCAACGTCGCCGCCGCGCCTGTGGCTATCAGCTTTGGGTCGGAGGCCGCCCGATGAACGGCCTGTTCCCAACCGGGCGCGCGCTAGCCATAACGGCGTTGCCGGCCGAGTTTGAGTCGTTGGCGCCCCCGCCCCTGCTGCTGCCGGGCGAACAGCTCGAACACTACCAGGCGCTCCGGCAGGCGATCTTTGCCGACCTCGCGCCGCGGTCTGCCATCGAGTGGCTGCTCGCCATTGACGTCGCCGAGCTGTCCTGGGACATCCAGCGCTACCGCATGTTGCGGCATAAATTGCTCGAGGCCTATCGCCACAAGGCGGTTGAGGCGGCGCTGCGGCGCATCGACATGGTTGGAATTGATCCCGAGTTCGAAGCGGAGGCCGAGACCTACACGCTACAAAATGCACTGAGCTGGCGGATGGATCCCGTCGCTGCGTCCGAGATCGAGGCGCGGCTCGCGGCCTATGGCTTTGACCAACACGCCATCACCACCGAAGTCTACGTTCAGGCGCGCGAGGTCCTGGTCTTGTTCGAGGGGCTGCTCAACGCAGCACAAACCAAGCGCATGCTGCTCCTTCGCGAAATCAGGAATCAGCGCCTCCTCAGTGGACCGCTGCGCCGGCCGCGTTGAAGAATAGCTTTGGTCATGGAGCACGTGCCCCTATTCAGATTTACGCTCAAGGACAATTTCAGTCGGATCGCACTTTGAACGGCGCCGAACCCGTGTGAGACCGGATTCTTCGCAATCCCTCATGTACGGATGGGCCCGTGGCTGCCCTTCGCTCACAGGACTGCGATGTAGCTTTCGGAACTGAGCCGAACATCGCAATTCGAGAGCCAGGGGCAGCCTTTCACCGGTCCATGATGTCGGTATCACCGCTGTCGGCAATAACTTGCTCCACTGTTGATGCGACACGTCAAGGTGTTCAGCCCATCTGACAACAACTCGCGCTTTTTGAGATCAGTCGCCAGGTTGCGAATAAGGGCGCACTCAGCGGCGTCTCGGCGAAGCTTCTCGGACTGGACCTGCCTGTCTTTCATAGCAGTCGCCAAGTTCCTGGTTGGAACATTACAAATATCTGTTCCCGGTCACAAGTGAACACAGCGGTATCGCCGACTGGGACTAGCCTCCAATTGCATGGCGCTCCTCAGCGCCAGCCGTCGGACCGCCTTGGCCCCGCACTGTCCCCTCCAGCCCCTAGGGGCCAAGGCTGGCCCGAGGGGCTTTGCAGCATTAAGAGCACGGGGGATTGTTTCGCGATCAGCCGATGCAACAGTGAGACGCCTTTGGTCAGCCGGCTAGTACTACGTTTTAGCAGCCTGACCATTTCCAGCCCTCAACGCATTAGCTCGTAGTGTGGCAACGGCTTTTCGAGCCGCTTCGCTCCGTAGTTTTGCTGCGGCGTTTGCTGCACGTGTGACCGCAGCCTTCTTCCCGGCGTCTTTCATGTAGGCGTTGGTGCGTTTTCCTTTCACTTCCTGCCTAGTGAGCAGGTTGCGCCTTCAGCGCAGCAAGCGAAAAAAGACCAACGATGGTGATTGCACAGCCACGCGAGATTGTCTGGATCATTATTCGACGCCTCATGCCGCCCCCCGCCGGTGGCGCAAGAACGGTCAGCTCTTCTAGCGCGAACTCATCTTTGCAGTGATCGCATCGGGTGGCTTTGAGCATGCGTGCATTTGCATTCAGTTGTGGCGGAATTCGGTAGGTTCTTACTCCCTGCGCTAAGGCGCGCGCCTCCAGTTAGACGATGGTCTGGGCTTTGGATTAGTTGCGGAACGCGGCGAAGCAAAGTCGCGGGCGTTGCAGATTTACCACCCAAATAAGCATTCAAGATACTAAGCTCGTCAATGGAGACGGGCCGAACCATACTTTCATAGCTTACTTTTCATTCGAATAGCGGGGACGGAAAGTGTTTGATGTTTATCGCAATGAGAGGCGCGACTTTCTGGTTCTAAGCGCAGGCTCTGCAATACCCATTGTTTGCTCTCAGAATAAGTGGCGAAAGAGCAGAAAACGAGTTCTCAAAGTCAGCAGCGAGATCAAGTCAGCCGTTCAAAGACAGGGCTATTACCTTCGCAGTTTGCGCATCACCAAGGAGCGGATGATCTAGGTCGAGCGCTAAAGGCTCTGTGGGCGGTTAGGTTTCGCCGCATCATCCAGCTGCGCCAGCCCAGCCTCGATCACGATGATATCTTCCTCGATCTGCTGAATGGTTGTCCGGCAGTCAAAGCCGGTGCGTGCCTTCAGGTCCACGGCCAGCTTCCGGCGCTGTATGCGCAAATCATCGAGAGCTATCCTGTCATTGAGGCGAACGTAACCGTCCACAATAAGCTCGATCGCCTTTGGCATCACCGACCCCAGTCCTAGTCACCCGCAACCATTAGCCCGCGACACTCTTCACAACGGCATCCCTTCGCAGATTGTGGCCGGCAGCCGTCAAATGGGACCCTATGATCAGACCGAGCCGGCTTAACGTCAGAAGGGCAAGAGGGTCGCAGAGTTCGATGGAAAGTCCGGCTCCCAATATCGCAATGGCGCGTTTTTGATCGCTATCGAGATCGGCCCATGAAATGTCCATCACGCGCCTCCGCGCTAAAAGGAGTTATCTAAAACCCAAACGCGTGCCTGATTTGCCGCAGCATATCCGCGGCCGCGTCGGTGTACCGACCGTTAGTTAGATATCGGTCCAGCTGCGCTGTGCTAATCAGCGCCACAACTGCCACCGTGAAGCCCTTAAACATTGGGCCTCTCCTTCAAGAGACCGCCAACAGGGCGGTCGAAGTATTAAACTGGTTCTCGGAATTGCGCTGGCCGCCTGTGGCGACCTAATACAGCAAATGGTGACAGCGACTAGTAACGAGTTCCTTAACGGGCGCAGATATGGATGCGAGCGCCATGGGATGAGCGAAGACGCTGCAAACGGCCGCCGCCCGGTGATGCGCGTGATGGCGGCTCCGAAGGAAGATCGAGCCCCAGCACAAGTTCTGAACACTTGTCACGGTGTGCTTCGGCCCGATATTCGACGTATGCAACTTACCGATATCCACGACCAAGCAATTCAAGCCCGCATGGCGCTCATCGTCGGCGCAAGGACGTTCGACCGTCTCTTCGCAGGCGTGCGGTTCGATAAAGTCGATGGGGACATCCCGTTCGTCTACGCTAAGGATGAGGACACCGCCGCGAAGATCGAGGACGAATTCGCGTTGCACATATCCATCATTGCCTCAAAGATGTTGGAGCGGGAGATCAACATCGTGATGGTATTCCCGAGACAGCTCGTAAGTTGAGCTTACGAGTGAGGCCGGGAGAGCAGCGGTGGACGTGGCAATGTCCGGTCTTCTGCCGCCAGCCGTGGGAATTCGACTGGTGTATGTTCGCTCAGGGGCCGTGAGCAGGAAGTATGCCTTCCTCACTCGATCACTTCGTCGGCGCGGGCGAGGAGCCCTGCCGGCATAGCCACGTCGAGAGCCTTTGCCGTCTTGAGGTTGACTGCCAACCAAAGCTTGCTTGGAAATTCGATGGGAAGATCGCCGGGTTGAGCCCCCCTACGTATCTTGTCCACAAAATAGCCGGCGCGACGATAGCACCAGCGCAAGTCAACGCCATAGCTCACAAGGCCGCCGTGGATGACGTGCTCGCGATAGCCGAAGACCGTTGGCAGCCATTTTTCAAGGGCGATAGCGCCGATCTGTTCGCTCATGTTGAGCAGAAGATTGGTCTGAAGGACGACCGCGACATCGACTCCTTCGCTCGCCAGCGCAGTGAGCGCCTTTGGAACGTCCTGCGCCGTACTGGCATCGGCCTCGACGACGCTGAGGCTCAAAGCAACACAAGCTGCCCTCAAATCCCCGACTTGAGGCGGACCCTTGGGATCGTTCATGTTGGTCAGCAGTCCCACCCGACTTGCTTTTGGCACGATTTCTCGCGCGAGTTCAATTTGCTTGGTCGGCAAACCCGCGATGTATGGCGCAATGCCAGTTACATTTCCTCCCGGGCGAGCTTCGCTGGCAATCAAGCCGAGATGGACCGCATCGGCAAGCGCGGGGCAGACAATCGGTATTGTCGATGTTGCCTTTCGGGCAGCGACGGCTTCCAGTGTTGCAGGCGCAGCGATGACATCGGGCTTGAGCAGAGCCACCATCTCCTCAATCGATGGTACCCGGTCCGGGAAAACGTCCGTTCGCCGAATGATATCGATGTTACGACCTAGCTCGTAGCCGAAGTCAGAAAACCCCTTGACGAAATTGCCGAACACCAATTCCACCATGAATTGGGGCAACTTCATCCCCGGAGGTGGAGCTCCTGCCCATGCGATGACCGGTCGTTTTCGCACAGGCTGCGCGCTGGAGCCCGGACCAAACAGCGCCAAGAACGCCGAGCCCCAGGAAGTCCCGTCGTCGCATGTGCCCCCTCTAATGGCCACGCTATTGAGCCTGAGATTAGCACCTTGCGTCGGACAGTGGAGATTTTTAGCGAGCCCTTTATACTTGAGGCTGCCGAAGTCCGCCTCAGGGTCACAAGTAACGCTCGTTGGCAAGCGCAGCCCTCCCTGCCTTGTCTGCAAGCAGACGCCCTGCGATCCCCACCATCTCAAATTCGCGCAACCGAGTTCTATCGGCCGTAAGGTCAGTGACGAATTTGCGGTGCCCTTGTGCCGCTCGCATCATCAACAGCTGCACCGGCACGGAAACGAAAAAGCGTGGTAGTCGAAACATGCAGATCTCGCCGCTGACCGTTGCAAGCGAGTTGTGGGCAGCGAGCCCAATCCATGAGCATGCCCCGGGCCCGGTCGTTGAGACGACCCCACGATGAATGGTCGTTCCTGGCTCGCAGCCCTCGCAGATCTACGTGGGTGCTTCTGTTCACGACCTCAGCTTCCGTGCTGTGCAGCAGATCCGATGCGTCCGCTTTAGGGCTGGAACGAGATCTTTGAAAATTTGCACACCTAAGTCATATCCGGCACCCGTTGAAACCGGTGAATGGAGAGTCCGTGTCACTGCCCTAGCTGAAGCTGCTTGAGTCCATCCTCGATCACTCGGAGGTCATCAAGTAATGCATCCTGAGAGTCAGCCGGATTAGCGCTTGATGTGGACTGTAGCTGTTCGAGCAATTGGCGGCGAAGGTCTCGCATATTCTCCAACGCTTGCCGGTTCTTCAGACGTACATAAGCCGAAACAATCTCTTCAATGCTTGTTGCCAATGGGTAGATCCAAGAACAAAACTCTAACATTGGTTGTATTGTAACCACTTCGAGATAATGAGCAAGCCGCCGTCATATAGACTTTAGCGACCACCCAAGGTGCCCTTGGGACGGGCCGTGGGGATGTAGGTACTTATGCGTCCTTGATCGCGGCATGCCCGACCTCCTCCGCCTTGCCAACGACAAGGCCAGCTGGCTTCTGCGGCGAGGTAGTCACGCACACTCTCTCGCCGCACACACCACCGGGCTGCCGCATAGAGCGTCACTGCAGAGCGTCTTTTAGCGTTGCAGCATCGATAGAAGCCGCGGCGTGATTGTCACGGACTGCTAGAGTCTGCTCAACAAGTGCAGCCGCGAACCGGCTGTTACTGGAATCGCCGTCCGAAGCCGTCGATCCGGCCTTGGCGGCGAAGGCGACCATGGTATTCGGACTGGCAGCGCCTAGCTGCCGCGCCGAGCGGACCTTC
>NZ_AJQF01000513.1:0-22809 GCF_000261705.1 Bradyrhizobium genomosp. III
CCGAATTTCGGTAAAGTGGAATATTTCTGCGCGCGTGGATTGACAGAGGGCGACACAGCCCTCTCCGCTCCGTCAAGTCAGGATGGAGATCACCCCTTCCGCAACACCGGCGTCCCATGCGCCGTCGTCGTCACGCCCTTCCGTTCCACGATCATCCCATAAGCCTGCGGCTGGCGGTGAAGGTCGAAATTGAAGGTGGTGCGCTTGTAGGAGTTGCAGAGGTCGAGATCGCAGCGCGCCAGCGCGATCTCGTCGCCCTTGGTCGTGCATCGCGCGATGATCTCGCCCGAGGGCGCGATGATGCAGCTGCCGCCGATGTGATCCACGCCCTCCTCGACGCCGGCCTTGGCGACGCCGACCACGAAAGTGCCGTTCTGGTAGGCGCCGGCCTGCATCACCAGATGGTTGTGGAACAGCGAGAGATCGTCATGCTCGGGCGCGGGCGGATTGTGCACCGGCGTGTTGTAGCCGATCAGCACCATCTCGACGCCCTGCAGGCCCATCACCCGGTAGGTCTCGCTCCAGCGGCGGTCGTTGCAGATCGCCATGCCCATCACGCCGCCGAAGGCCTCGGTCACGCCAAAACCGCTGCCCGGCTCGAAGTAGCGCTTTTCCAGATGCTGAAATTTCCGCCACGGCTCGGGCTCGGCATGGCCGGGCAGATGGACTTTGCGATACTTCGAGACGATCGCGCCGCTCTCGTCGACCAGAATGGACGTGTTGTAGCGCCTGACGACATCGGCCTCGACCGTCAGTTCGGCATAGCCGAGATAAAAGCCGATACCGATCTCGCGGGCGAGATCGAACAGGGCACGCGTCTCCGGCCCCGGCATCTCGCGCTCGAAAAAACTGTCGATCTCGGCCTGATCCTCAAAATACCAGCGCGGAAAAAACGTCGTCAGCGCAAGCTCGGGATAGACGATCAGATCGCAGCCGCAGGCTTTCGCCTCGCGCATCAAGGCCATCAGCCGGGCGACAACTTCCGTCCTGCTCGCGGTCCTTGCGATCGGGCCAAGCTGGCCGGCTGCGATAGTTACGAATCTCGCCACGCCTCATTCCCTCGTCTTCCGGAGTGCATCGGGCCTGAGCCTATCTAGCAGCGCACCGCGCGCACAGGCCGGCTCGACCCATCGTCGCGATGAGGCACAATCAAATTCCATGCCTGTGGGTATCATTGTGCAGCGGCCGGCGGCCGCGCCTCAAAACGTTGCGAATCTGCAACGGTTCCCCGCGATCTGAAGCCGGACAAAACAAACTCCCATTCCGGCCACGAACCGCTCTCACAAGGCCGTGAGACTAGCAGGGGAACGACGATGCGTGCACAACGCGTTTGGAAAGTGAATGGAGATGCCAGCATCGGGCAGCTCCAGTCGAGACTGGACGATCTGAACAAGCGTCTCGGTCAACTCGAAAACCAGCATCCGGAGAGCTGGAAACTCGAGGAACTGAGAGCGAGCGCGCTCAGCCTGTCCCGCGAGATCGACGACATCCGCTGCGCCGAGGCGACGGCGGCATTGAGCGAGTTGCTGCGGAAGTAGTCACCCCCTGGCGATTCGGCGTTGGCGCCAGCGAAACCCGTCGCTCCCTCTCAGTCGCGCGAGGAACCAACCTCTCTCGCCGTCATTTCCATGAGAGCATGGAGCACGATCATGACCAGGCACCTGACGCGAACCCATCTCGCGCGCGGCGTGGCCGGCGCGGTATCCACGCTGGTCCTGTGCGCGACGGCGGCCTTCGCCCTCGCGCGCCATTTCGCGCTGTAAGGGATTTCGCATGACGTCCGATCCCGAGGAGCAGGTGAGGCTGCAAGGTTTTGGCGAGATGACGCTACGCACGGCGATCGCGACGCTGACGGCGCTCGCGCCGCGGGAGCAATCGGAGGCTGCGATCTTCCGGGTGCGTGACGGCGTGCGTCTCGCGCAAAGCGAGATCGCCGAACTCGCGTCGAGCTGGGACATACCTGCGACGCCTGAAGTCAGGTCCCCAAAACTCGTCCCCGAACAGCACTGGCCCGACATCGTTCGCGGCATGGTGCGCGAAGCGCCGCTGCCGGCGCTGCTGGTGGCGTTTCTGGTGGGGGTGGTGGTGGCAAGGCGGTGAGGAACCCCACCGCCCGCCCGGGGACCCCGACCTATTCGTGACGATCCATCGCGGACGTCGCCTTGGTGTCGCGCATCGTCAGATAGACCAGCAGCGAAACCGCGATGCAGCCGGTCAGATACCAGTAGAACCAGCTTTCGTGGCCGATCGACTTGAACCATAACGCGATCGATTCGGCGGTACCGCCGAAGATCGAGACGGTCAGCGCATAGGGCACCCCGACGCCCGTTGCGCGTACGCTGGTCGGAAACAGTTCCGCCTTCACCACCGCATTGATCGCAGTATAGCCCGACACGATCATCCAGGCGGCGGCGATCAGCAGGAAGGCGGAAAATGCATCGTGCGTGGCCTGCAGCGTCGTCAGCAACGGAATGGTGAACAACGTGCCGGATACGCCGAAGCCGATCAGCAGCCATTTGCGCCCGATGCGGTCGGAGATCGCACCGTAGACCGGTTGCAGCACCATCGCGAAGACGAGGCTTCCCGCTGTCACCATGGTGGTCTGGTCGTCGGTCAGCTTCACCGACAGGCGGAGGAATTTCTGCATATAGGTGGTGTAGGTGTAGAACGCCGCCGTGCCGCCCATGGTCAGCCCCACCACGAGCATCAGCTCACGCGGGTAGTTCAGCAGCGCGCGGATCGAGCTGGATTTCTTCACCGCGGCCTGGCTGCTCTTGAAGGCGTCGGTTTCGTGCAGATTGCTCCGCATCAAGGCCGCGACGACCGCGAGCACGGCACCGAACGCAAATGGCACGCGCCAGCCCCAGGCCCGGATCTCCTCAGTCGAGAGAAACACCTTCTGCAGGAGAAGCAGCACGAGGATGGCGCAGAGCTGCCCGCCGATCAGGGTCACGTACTGGAAGCTGGAGTAGAAGCCGCGATTCTTCTCGTCGGCGACCTCACTGAGATAGGTGGCGCTGGTGCCGTATTCGCCGCCGAGGCTCAGCCCCTGCAGGACCCGCGCGAGGCCGAGGATGACGGGAGCGGCCAGACCGATCGAAGCATAAGTCGGTGTCACCGCAATGATCAGCGACCCGAAGCACATCATCACGACGGACAGCGTCAGCGCGTTGCGCCGGCCATAGCGATCGGCCAGATGGCCGAACATCCAGCCGCCGAGCGGGCGCACCAGGAAGCCCGCAGCAAACAGCAGCGCCGCATTGAGCTGCTGCACCACCTCGTCACCATCAGGGAAGAACGCCTTGGCGAAATACAGGGAGAACGCCGCATAGGCGTAGAAATCGTACCACTCGACGAGATTGCCGACCGAGCCGACGAAGATCGCGCGCAACCGGCGCTTCATGTCGGTGATATCGGCACGCTGCTCCGTGGCGGGCGCTCCGACAGTCTGAATCGAGGCTTCCTGTGAACTCACGACGTCCTCCGCAGATTTATTGGAAAACCGGATGGTTTCGGCGGTGCTTCAGCAACGGCCGTGCCAATCGTGAGCGGCACGCAAAAACGGGGGGAATTGCCGTAAATTGCGCAGTTTTGGAGGAGGACGGCCACGCGAGGGCGGGAGCGTCGGCAAGAATCCGCCGATGCGAATGTCGACATCGGCGGATTTCCCCGCCGATCAATCGCCGGCTCAGGGCTCCCTGCGGCCGGGCCGCGCCAGCGCGTATTTCGCCATCTTCTCGTTCAGCGTCCGGCGCGGCACGCCGAGCTCCTCGGTGACGGCGGCAATCGACCAGTCATGTTCGCGCAAGGCGGCCTCGATCAGCGCACGCTCGTAGGCCGCAACACGGTCGGCGAGCGACCGCTGCGGCGCTCCCGGTTCGCCGCGTCGAAGGATCTCGGCGACGCTGCGACCGGTCGCGACCAGTCCCAGCGCATAGCGTTCGGCGACGTTCTTCAGCTCGCGCACATTGCCAGGCCAGTCATGCGCGAGCAGCGCATCGAGATCGTCCGCCCGCAGCGGCGACATCGTGCGGCCCGCGCCCTGGGCGGCAGCGGCGGCAAAATGCTCGAACAGCAGCAGGACGTCATTGCCGCGCTCGCGCAGCGCCGGCAGGTGGACCTCCGCCGCCGCAAGACGGAAGTAAAGGTCGGAGCGGAAGCGCCCCTGGCGGCTGTCGGCCGCGAGATCACCCTTGGCTGCCGCGATGACGCGAACGTCGACCGGCAGCAGCTTGTTGGACCCGACCCGCTCGATCGCGCGCTCCTGCAGCGCCCGCAGGATCTTGGCCTGGAACGGAAGCGGCATGCTTTCGATCTCGTCGAGCAACAGCGTGCCGCCGCTCGCGTGCTCGAACTTTCCGATGCGGGCGCCACGTGCGCCGGTGAAGGCGCCGGCCTCATGGCCGAACAATTCGCTTTCAAACAATTCGGCCGGGATCGCGGCGCAGTTCACGGCAACGAAAGGTGCCTTCGCGCGCGGACCGAAATCGTGCAGGGCCCGCGCCACCACCTCCTTGCCGGTTCCGGTCTCGCCGGTGACGATCACGTCGCGATCGTGACCGGCGAGCTCGAGCACGCTGGCGCGCACCGCGACCATCGGCTTCGACAGGCCGATCAGGCGGGCATCGATCTCGCCAGGCGCGGCGAGGCGATCCGAGAGCTGGCGAAGCTGCAATTTCAACTGTCGCCGCTCGATCGCGCGGGTCATGACTGCCGAGAGCAGCTCGGGATCATGAGGCTTCTGCAGGAAATCGTAGGCGCCCTCGCGCATCGCAGCGACCGCCAGAGGCACGTCGCCATGCGCGGTCAGGAGCACGACGGGAATATCAGGATCGGCGCGGCGAATGTCGCGCATCAACTCGAGCCCGGATCGCTGCGGCATGCGAAAATCGGTCAGCACGGCGTCGGGCGGAGTTTCCTTCACGAGGCGCATGGCCTCGTCCGCGCCCGCGGCAACCCGGACCGTGAACCCGCCCAGCTCCAGCCACTGCCGCACCGAATTGCGGACGATCTCCTCGTCGTCGACGACGAGCAAGGACCCGCTCATGCCTGCAGTTCCGATTGCTGGAAAACCGGCGCGACATCCACGACCGGAATGACGACCTTGAAAGTCGAGCCTTTGCCCGGCGCGCTCTCCACCAAGATATCTCCTCCGAACTCCCTGACGATTCCGTACGAGATCGAAAGCCCGAGGCCAAGCCCCTCGCCGATCTCCTTGGTGGTGAAGAACGGGTCGAACAGCGATTTGAGGTGCTCGGGTACGATGCCGGCGCCGGTGTCGCCGACCTCGATCACAGCGCTGTCGTCGCGGCGGCCGAGCCGGACCTGGAGCACCCGCCGCTCGCAATCGCGCATCGCATCGATCGCATTCGACAGCAGATTGACGACGACCTGCTCGAGCCGGATCGGATTGGCAAGGCTATGGAGCGGCTCGGCAGGCGCCTCGCGCACCACCTCGATATGCTCGTGGTCGATGCGGTATTGCAGCAGGCGGACCGCATTGTCGATGACAGGCGCGAGCTCTACGGCGCTGCGCGTCCCGGTCTCCTTGCGCGCGAACATGCGCAGGTGATCGATCAGTGCCATCATGCGCTCGGCGATCGAAGACATCAGGTCGAGGTTGGCGGCCGCGCGATCGACCTCGTTGCGGCGGAGCAGGACGCGACTGCTCGCTACATAGGTGATCAGCGCCGCGAGCGGCTGGTTGATCTCGTGCGCGACGCCGGCAAGCGCCTGGCCGAGGCTCGCGAGCTTGGCGCTCTGCACCAGGCTTTCCATGGTCCGGCGCAGCTCTTCCGTGCGCTCGGCCACGCGCCGCTCGAGAACGTCATGCGCCTCGAGCTTCGCCCTGACGGCCTGCCGCCGCTGCCAGGCAACCAGCACGACCAGCAGCGCGGCGACGAGAGCCAGGACGCTCGCGATCGCGACGGTCGCCGCACTGCGCTTGGCATCCGCGACGTCCGAGAACAGGAGCAGCTTCCAGCCCTGGTCGTGCGGATGGACCTGAAGGGCGTATTCCCCGAGCTCGGCATTACCGCGACCGCGCGCGCGACCGATCTGGATGCGCTGCCGATCGCGCTCGGGCACGAAGATTGGAGCGGCGTCGATCGCCTGACCGAATTGCTGTGCGGCGTTCAGCTCTGCGAGCCGCTCCGCCGGCACCGGGAGCAGCGGACGATATTTCCAGTCCTCGCGGCTGGCGAGGAAGATCACGCCGTTCTCGTCCTCCATCGCCACGAGGTCGCCCGCCCGCGCCCAGTCGGACTCGAGCGAACCGAGATCGATCTTGACCACGGCGACACCGAGGGTTTTGCCGCCCTCCACGATCCGATGCGACAGGAAATAGCCGGGCTGTCCCGTGGTGGCGCCGACGGCGTAGTAATGGCCCTCGCCGGCGCGCATGGCGTCCACGAAATAGGCGCGGAACGCGTAATTGTGTCCGACGAAACTCGAATCCTGGTCGAAATTGCTCGCCGCCAGAGCGAGACCGGTGCTGTCGAGGACATACAGCTCGGCCGATCGAGCTCCCTGGTTGAGCGATTTGAGGTAGCGATTCGCGGCGGCGGTCGCCGATGCGTCATGGGGATCGCGGTAGAGCTCGCGGATGGGATCGGCGAGCGACAGAACCGCCGGCAAATAGCGATAGCGCGCGACGGTCGCGTCGAAGGTGCTTGCAATCAGCGCAAGCCGGTCATTGCCCTCCCGCTGCATGCGCGCGAACCCTGCATCCAGCGCGAGAACGTAGGCCAGCCAGCCCACCGCCGCGATCGCCGCAAGCGCGAGAGCGCCCGTCAGCGTGTGCCGCAGCAGAGCTGGACGAGGAGTTTGCATCTGGGCTCCGGACCGGGACGATATCGCTAGGTAGCATATCGCGCGACCGGCGCCCGAGGGGACCGCCGCGCGGAAAAGGGGCTGCTGGGGGAATGCCGAGCCGTCCGGTCGGTCGGGTCCGGCCCATGGGCCGCAACAAGCCATGCCGCCGCAACAGACCGCCCTGCCCGGCCAAATCGGCCGTGGACCCGATCCCGAAATCGTTGCAAAAAGGCGCTCCCGAGGCGCCGGCGGCCGGTCCGCCAAGCCTCTGGAAAACGTCGACTTTTGGAAGAATGGTCGGAGTGGCAGGATTCGAACCTGCGACCCCTGCGTCCCGAACGCAGTGCTCTACCGGGCTGAGCCACACTCCGACAAGAAGGCGGCTTATAGCGGCGGGTTCGGCGCACTGCAAGCGGCCGGCATGAGGAATTTTGTCCCTGTGAAAACGGGTCTTGAAACGCTGATTTTACCGGCCGGCGAGGCCGGCGTCGAGGCTGCGGCCCGCACGCTGGCCTCCGGCGGGCTGGTCGCGTTTCCGACCGAGACCGTCTACGGGCTCGGGGCGGATGCGGCCAATGCCGCCGCGATCGCCCATCTCTACGCCGCCAAGGGGCGGCCGGCGTTCAATCCGCTGATCGCCCATGTCCCGGACATTGCCGCCGCGCGGCGGATCGGCCGGTTCGACGCGCGCGCGTTGAGGCTCGCGGAAGCGTTCTGGCCGGGACCGCTGACGCTGGTGGTGCCGAAGACGGAGGGCTGCGCGGTGGCCGAGCTCGCCACCGCGGGCCTCGACACGGTCGCGATTCGCATTCCCGCGCACAAGGTGGCGCAGGCGATCCTCCGCGCCTTCGGCGGCGCCGTGGTGGCGCCGTCCGCCAACATCTCCGGCCACGTCTCGCCGACGTTGGCGGCCCATGTCGAGAGCGACTTGTCGGGGCGGATCGACCTGATCGTGGACGGCGGGCCTGTAACGGTCGGCGTCGAATCGACCATTGTCGGCTGCCTCGAGGCACCGATGCTGCTTCGCCCCGGCGGGCTGTCGCGCGAGCGGATCGAGGCTGTGCTGGGCGCCCCCCTGGCCCGGCTGCCGGTGGAGGCCGAGAGCGACGACAGCCAGCCGCTGGCACCGGGCATGCTGGCCTCGCATTACGCGCCGCGCGCCAGCGTGCGGCTTCGCGCGCAGGACGTTGCGCCCGGCGAAGCGCTGCTGGCGTTTGGGTCTGAGCGCCTGCCTGGCGTCGATGCGGCCGTCGCTGTCATCAATTTGTCGCCCACCGGTGATCTCGATGAAGCCGCCGCAAATCTGTTCGGCTATCTTCGCGCCCTCGATGCGAAGGGGCCACGGGCCATCGCGGTGATGACGATCCCCGAAGACGATCTGGGCGAAGCGATCAATGACCGGCTGCGCCGGGCTGCGGTGGCGAGATAGCGCATGATCCGGACCCGAAGGGCCGCGTTGGCGAAAAGTGTGTAGCGGTTTTTCCGATCAGATCATGCGCAAAAGATCAAGAGCGAAGTAGAGACGAGACAATGAACATCAATAAGCCTGCGATCCCTCCACTTGCGCCCGAACTGATCGACCAATTCCGCAAGATCGTCGGCGACAAGCACGCGATCACCGATGCAGCCGACATCGAGCCTTACGTCACCGAGGAGCGCAATCTGTTCCACGGCCGCTCGCCGCTGGTGCTGCGCCCGGGCTCGACGGCGGAGGTCTCCGCGATCTGCAAGCTCGCCTCAGAACACAAGATCGCGCTGGTGCCGCAGGGCGGCAATACCGGGCTCGTCGGCGGACAGACGCCGCACAATGGCGAGGTGGTGGTGTCGCTGCGGCGGCTCGACAAGATCCGCGAAGTCGACACGGCGTCCAACACCATGACCTGCGAGGCCGGCGTGGTGCTGCAGGTTGCGCAAGCGAAGGCGTCCGATGTCGACCGGCTGTTTCCGCTCTCGCTCGGCGCCGAGGGCAGCTGCACCATCGGCGGCAATCTCTCCACCAATGCCGGCGGCACCGCCGCGCTCGCCTATGGCGTGGCGCGCGAGATGGCGCTGGGGCTGGAAGTCGTGCTCGCCGACGGGCGCGTGCTGGGCGTGCTGTCGAAGCTGAAAAAGGACAACACCGGCTACAATCTGCACAATCTCTTCATCGGCGCCGAAGGCACGCTCGGCATCATCACGGCGGCGACGCTGAAGCTGTTTCCGAAGCCGCGGGCGGTCGAGACCGCCTATGTCGGGCTGAAATCGCCGGCGGCGGCCTTGAAGCTGCTGACCATCGCGCAGAGCGAGGCCGCCAATGCGCTGACGAGTTTTGAACTATTGTCGGAGATGGCGGTCGATTTCTCGGTGCGGCACGGCATCGACGTGCGCGATCCGCTCAGCGAGAAGCATCCCTGGTACGTGCTGATGGAGTTGTCGTCTCCCGGCGACGACGCCCGCACGCCGCTGGAGACGATCCTCGCCCGCGCCATGGAAGAGGAGATCGTCGACGACGCCGTGATCGCGGCCAACCTCAGCCAGCGCAACAATTTCTGGAAGCTGCGCGAGGAGATGTCGTCGGCGCAGAAGCCGGAGGGCGGCTCGATCAAGCACGACATCTCGGTGCCGATCGCCGCGGTGCCTGAATTCATCGCGGAAGCCAACGCCGCCGTGGTGAAGCTGATCCCGGGCGCGCGGCCGGTGCCGTTCGGCCATCTCGGCGACGGCAATCTGCATTACAATGTCAGCCAGCCGATCGGGGCCGACACCGCGGACTTCCTGGCGCGCTGGCACGACATGAACGCCGTCGTGTTCGAGATCGTGCTGCGCATGGGCGGATCGATCTCGGCCGAGCACGGCATCGGCGTGCTCAAGCGCGACGAGCTGCCCGACGTCAAGGACAAGACCGCGATCGAGCTGATGCGCGCCATCAAGGCGATGCTCGATCCGCTTGGCATCATGAATCCGGGGAAGGTGCTGTGAGCGCGTCGTTCTCGCCGGCTCCGCTTGCGATCGACGCCATCGGGGATGCCGATGTCGAAGAGGTCGTCGCGCTGTGGCAGCGCTGCGGCCTGACGCGGCCCTGGAACGACCCGCATGCCGACATCGCACTGGCACGGCGGCGCGATAACTCGACCGTGCTGGTCGGGCGCGACGCCGGCGCGATCGTTGCGACCGTCATGGTCGGCCATGACGGCCACCGCGGCTGGGTCTATTACGTCGCGGTCGACCCCGACGGCCGCAAGCGCGGCCGTGGCCGCGTCATCATGGCCGCGGCCGAGGACTGGCTGCGCGCCGCCGGAATTTCGAAGCTGCAGCTCCTCGTCCGCCGCGAGAACGCGCAGGCCAATGCGTTCTACGGCTCGCTGGGCTTCGAGCTATCGACATCCGTGATGTTCCAGAAGTGGCTCGACGGCCGCTCCGCCACGCCAAGCAACTGAGATCAGGCAAATGACCATTTCCGACCGCGTCCGCATCAAGGACGTCCGCGTGCTCTCGGACGGCTGGACCACGCTGAAGACCACCACGTTCGAGTACCGGCGCGCCAGCGGCGAGTGGCAGACGCAGCACCGCGAGACCTATGAGCGCGACAACGCCGCCGCCGTGCTGCCCTATAACCGCGCTGGGCGTACCGTGATCCTGGTGCGCCAGTTCCGCCTGCCGGCCTTCATCCGCGGCTACAACGATCTCCTGATCGAGGCCGCCGCCGGCGTGCTCGACAACGCCGAGCCCGAAGAGCGCATCCGCGCCGAGGCCGAGGAGGAGACCGGCTATCGCCTGCACCACGTCCACAAGGTGTTCGAGGCCTTCATGAGCCCCGGCGCCATCACCGAGAAGCTGCATTTCTTCGTCGCCGAGTACGAGCCTTCGATGCGGGTCAGCGACGGCGGCGGCCTGGAGCACGAGGGCGAGGACATCGAGGTGCTGGAGCTTTCGATCGACGAGGCCCTGGCGATGATCGCCGACGGCCGCATCATCGACGCCAAGGCGATCATGCTGCTGCAATATGTGGCGCTGCACGTGTTCAAGTGACTTGCTTACCCTCCCCTGGAGGGGGAGGGTCGATCGCGCGAAGCGCGAGCGGGGTGGGGTGATCTCTCCACTCGGGCACTGTTGGATGTGGTGAGGCCGTCACCCCACCCCGTCTCACATTTTCGCTGCGCTCAATGTGAGCCGACCCTCCCCCTCCAGGGGGGTAAGAGGCACCGTCCGCCGCACCATCGTCATCTGCAATTCAGGCCTGCGCCCCCCTTGCCCCCGTTGAGCAACCACAAAACTATCTCTAGTCTGTCGCCAACCAAGAACCAGGAGACGCGCCCATGTCCGCGCCGCGCGACGACGAATTCGGCTTTGCGCCCGACTATGATTCCCCCCTCCCCTACATGCAGCGCACCCGCGATTATTACGCGGCGATCGGCTACACCACCGCGTATCGCTGGGCGCATTACACCGAGGCGCCGTTCCAGCCGCTGAAGAAGCCGCTGGCAAAGTCGCGCGTGACCATCATCACGACCGCTGCGCCGTATGATCCCAGCAAGGGCGATCAGGGGCCGGGCGCGGCGTATAATGGCGGCGCCAAGTTCTACCAGGTCTATGACGGCGACACATCGAAAGAGCACGATCTGCGCATCTCGCATATCGGCTACGACCGCAAGCACACCTCGGCCACCGACAACGGCACCTGGTTTCCGTTGCCGCAGCTCTTGAAGGCGTCCGCCGCCGGCCGCATCGGCGAGGTCGCCCCGCGCTTCTTCGGCGCACCGACCAACCGCAGCCATCGCGTCACGCTTGACACGGATGCACCGGACATCCTGGCGCGCTGCCTTGCGGACAAGGTTGACGTCGCGGTGCTGGTGCCGAACTGCCCGGTCTGCCACCAGACCACCGCGCTGGTGGCGCGGCATCTGGAGCGGAACGGCATCCCGACCGTGATCATGGGCTGCGCCAAGGACATCATCGAGCACGCCGCCGTTCCGCGCTTCCTGTTCTCCGACTTCCCGCTCGGCAATTCCGCCGGCAAGCCGCACGACGTCGCCTCGCAGGCGCAGACGCTCGAGCTGGCGCTCAAGCTGCTGGAGAGCGCGAGCGGTCCGCAGACCACGATGCAGTCGCCGCTGCGCTGGAGCGAGGATGCCTCCTGGAAGCTCGACTACAACAACGTCGCCCAGCTTTCGCCGGAAGAGCTGGCGCGCCGCCGCGCCGAATTCGACAAGCAGAAGGAGATCGCGCGCGGCAACCGCGCCGCCTGACGTCCTCCGATAACGATAATCAAAAGGGGAGAGCGACGTGACGCGACCGTTCGAGGGCGTGAAGATTTTGGACTTCACCCAAGTGCTGGCCGGCCCCTATGCGAGCTACCAGCTCGCGCTGCTGGGAGCCGATGTCGTCAAGGTCGAGCGGCGCGAGGGCGAGGACATGCGCCGCACGCCGCTGTCACGCGAATGGGCCGAGCGCGGGCTCGCCCCCGCATTCCAGGCCGTCAACGGCAACAAGCGCAGCCTGACGCTCGATCTGCAGAAGCCGGAGGCGATCGCGATCGTGAAGAAGCTCGCAGCGACCGTCGACGTCGTCATGGAGAATTTCCGCCCCGGCGTGATGGACAAGCTCGGCATCGGCTATGAAGCGCTGTCCGCGATCACTCCAAAACTGATCTATTGCGCGGTGTCCGGCTTCGGCCAGACCGGCCCGGATCGCCTGCGGCCTGGCTATGACGGCAAGATGCAGGCGCTGTCAGGCATCATGGCCATCACCGGCCATCCCCAGACGGGACCGACGCGCGCCGGCTTTGCGGTGTGCGACGTGCTGTCGGGCGCCACCGCCGCGTTCGGCGTGTCGAGCGCGCTGTATCAGCGCGACCGCACCGGCAAGGGCCAGCTCATTGATGTCTCCATGCTGGAGGCGACGATGGCGTTTCTGTCGGGACAGATCGCGGACTGGTCGGTTGCCGGCCATCGCCAACAGCTCTCGGGCAATCAGGCGGTGAGCCGCAGGACCACGGCGAATTTGTTCAAGTGCGGCGACGGCCACATCCTGCTCGCCGTCAACAACGAGAAGCAGTACCGCGCGCTGATGGCTGCGCTTGGCCGCGAGGACACGCTGTCAGATCCGCGCTTTGCCGACTGGTTTTCCCGCAACGAGAACGAACCCGCGCTGCGCGCCATCATCGAAGCGGCGCTGGCGGCAAAGCCGGCGCGCGAATGGGAGACCATTTTGGAGGACGCCGGCGCGCCCTGCGCCAGCATTTGGAAGGTCGAGGAGGTGATCGACCATCCGCAAATCAAGGCGCGCGGCGCGATCCAGCAGCTGGATACGCCCTACGGACACCTGCGCTTTGCCGGCAGCGGCTTCAAGCTCGCCCATGGCGGCGGCAGGCTGGACCGGATGGCACCGGAGCTCGGCGCCGATACCGATGCGGTGCTGGGCGAGCTGGGGTTTGATGCGGCGGAGATCGCGGCGTTGAAGGCACGGGAGATCGTGTGACGCTCCAACAAAAAACTCGGCCGTCGTCCCGGACAAGCGTCAGCGCAGATCCGGGACCCATAGCCACAGGATTGGGTTTGGCGAAGACTCGTGGTTATCAGCCCGCGCCACAACTTCTCCCTGGGGTTATGGGTCCCGGATCTGCGCGCGCTTTGGGCGCGCTTGTCCGGGACGACGGCGGAGTGAATGGCGCCAGCTTGGCTAGAACAACGACCCCTGCCCGTCATCAGATGACGCCGCCGCTTTCCGCGCCGCCTTCTTTGGCTTCGCCGCCTCTGCTTCCGCCGCCATCTCCTCCGCGCTGATCGGCAGCAGCAACTGATCGTCGTCATTGGCGACGCGGTTGACGCGGGTGGAGACCGGGTGCCAGGCGAATTCGCCGATGCGCGGCGCCGTCATCAGCGGCAGGATCGCATCGACCTCGTCGCCCCTGATGTCGAGCCAGCGCTCGAAATCGCGCGGGCTGATGGTGACGGGCACGCGGTCATGCAGCGCGGCGAGATCCTCGCCCGCCGCGGCCGTGACGATCGCGACCGTATCAACTTCCTCACCGTTCGGCCCGGCCCAGGTCTCGAACAATGCGGCAAAGCCGAGCGGCACACCGTCGGCGCGGTGGATGAAGAAGGGCTGCTTGCGGCCGTCCGCCACCTTCCATTCGTAATAGCCATCGGCCGGGATCAGGCCGCGCCGCCGGCGAATCGCGCGTTTGAAGGCGGGCTTCTCCAGCACCGTCTCGGAGCGCGCATTGATCAGGAGCGTAAAGCCCTTGGGGTCCTTGACCCAGCCCGGCAACAGGCCCCAGCGCATCAGGCGAAAATGCCGCGCGCCGTTCTCGGCCAGAACGACCGGAATCGGTTGTGTCGGGGCCACATTGTACCGGGGCGGGAAATTCGGCTGCTCGATGTAGCCAAACAGTTGCCGCAAAGCCGCGGGGGCCGAAGTTATGACGAAGCGTCCACACATCCCAAGGTGTCTATATAGGGTCCGTTCAGGTCCTTTTAACCCCGAACGTTAACACTGCGGCAGATGAGCTCAACGGCCTCCCAACCCGCGCGGACGCATGCACAGACGGGCCCCGAGGCCGCCGACTGGGCCGAGCGGCTGCGCGGGGCCAATATCAACCCGCGGACCGGGCTTGCCACCGACTATCTCAACCATTTCAATGAAGCCGTGATGCTGCTGGAAATGGTTCCGGACATGCCGGAATGCGCGGAAGATTTCTTGACCTGGTCGCCGCTGTCCTATGCCGAGCATTTCACGGCATCGAACTTCAAGGCGCGGGACCTGGCCATCGAGGCCTATGAGAAGGCCAACCCCAACGTGCGCGCCCAGTTCGACCACATCACCGATACCATGACCTCGATCCTGACGGCGGTCGGCTCGGCCATGCGCGAGGTCGAAAAGGACACGACCCGCGTCCGCCTCGCCGAGCAGGCCACGCTCTGGGTCAAGCCGCTGATCGCCGCCTGCGGCGGCATCATCAATGGCGGGGCGGAAGCCGACGTCGACACCATCATGGCGAACTGAGCTGTGGTTGCCGTCGTCCAGCCCACCCATCCCCAGCTCGCCGTCAGCGCCGCCATTTTCCGCGACGGCAAGGTGCTGCTGACCCGCCGCGCCCGTTCGCCCGCCAAGGGCTTCTATTCGCTACCGGGCGGCCGGGTCGAATTCGGCGAATCGCTGCACCAGGCCCTGAGCCGCGAAGTCGACGAGGAGACCGGGCTCGACATCGCGATCGTCGGCCTCGCCGGCTGGCGCGAGGTGCTGCCCGCCGCGCCCGGTGCCGGCCATTACCTGATCATGTCGTTTGCCGCCCGCTGGGTGGGGCGGGAGCCGGTCCTGAACGACGAGCTCGACGACTACCGCTGGATCGCCCCGGATGCCCTGGCGGGCCTCGGAGACCTCAAGCTGACCGGAGGGTTGGAAGAGGTCATTCAGTCCGCTGCGCGGCTGATTGGCGCCTAGCTGGCGCCGCGAGCTCCACCTCTCCCGCGAGCGGGGGAGGGAGTGCACCGCCCGTGTGGCTCACCTTGCTTCCCCGGCCCCGACGGGGCATACACCCCGCCGATGTCGACGCGATTTCTGGCCATTTTTGCCCTGATTCTCGCCTGCGCCTCCGGGCCCACGAGGGCCCAGGACGTGGCGGCGCCGTTCGACGCCGATTTGCAGCGGCTGGCCGAGATTCTCGGCGGCCTGCACTATCTGCGCGGCATCTGCGGGTCCAACGAGGGCAACAAATGGCGCAACGAGATGCAGGCGCTGATCGATGCCGAAACCCCCTCCGGGGAGCGCCGCACCCGCATGATCGCCGGCTTCAACCGCGGCTATAACGGCTTTCAGCAGACCTATCGGAGCTGCACGCCCGCCGCCACCGTCGCGATCCGCCGCTACATCGAGGAAGGCTCGAAGATCTCGCGGGATCTCACGGCGCGCTACGCGAACTAGGTTCTCTCCACTGTCATTCCGGGGCTCGCGTAGCGAGAGCCCGGAATCCATTTCGCGGCAGTGTCTGCGGCCCGATGGATTCCGGGTTCGCGCTACGCGCGCCCCGGAATGACAGCGTGGCTGGAACCCTGTCATCGACTTTGTACACAGCCGTTAACCGTTCTTAAAGATGTGGCCTAGCGGTCGTTAATGCGCGTGCTACACCTCTCGCACAGCGCATCGCCGTGGATCGCGCCTCAGCCCCGATCGAGTTTCATGAGCCAGCCGATTTCCTACGCCCCCGACCGCGCGCCGCTGCCCGATCACGAGCAGAAGCAGGCCGCACTGAGTTATCTCAACGAGGCCTGGGCCGAAGCGCGCCATGAGGGCGTCGACGGCGACTGCCTGGCACAGGCGAGCCTGTTTGCGGCCTTCGCCGAACTCGTCGGCACCTACGGCGAGGACGCGGTCGCCAAGTTCGTCGAGGGTTTTCCCGGCCGCATCCGCAACGGCGAGTTCTCGGTCACGCTCGCAAGGCAGTAATCCCTCGTCACGAAAATGACCCCGCCACGCGGGCGGGGCCAGTCAACGGATGAATGACTTTGCGAACGGATTTGGCGAAAGCCTTCGCGAAGTCTGCCGCGTTTATCGCACGGAAGCCGCTTGCCGCGGACAAGCATTAGTCTCGCGGCGGCCGGGAGATGTTCCCGCGGCGATCAGGAACCTGCTCCCTCCCCTCACGGCTCGACCTTGAGCGTCGCTTTCATGTTGGGATGATAGCGGCAGTAATAGTCCATCACTCCCGCCTTCTTCAGAACCGATGTCGCCGACTTCTTCGGCGGCAATGTCACGTCGAAATCGCCATTCTTCGCCGTGGCGGTGTGGGCGAAGACGTCCTTGTTGATCCAATTGATGGTGTCGCCGACCTTGGCCGACACATCGGCCGGAGATATCTCGAGGTTCTCCATCGTGATCTCGATGGTCGCGGCGCGCGCCGGGGCGACCATCGCCGCAAGGACAAGTGCTATGGCGATCGAAGCCAGTCGCTCCGGCATCATTGCCTCCCCTATTTCAACTCGGCCGCGACGTGCTCGGCGTGCTGCTGATGGCCCTGGAAGATCTTCAGGCCGGTCTGCAGCAGGCTCTTCAGCTCGGCATTGTTGGCGGACGGAATCAGCTGGGTCTCCAGCGCGCCGTTGACCGCCTTGTGGTAGGCGACCTCGTTGGCGACATAGGCCTTGTCGAAGGCGGCGCCACTGAGCTTGTCGAGCTCGGCCAGCTTGTCGCTCGCCTGCTTCGACAGCGACTTGCTGGTGTCGTTGTCTTCAGGCGTGACGTTCAGCTTCTTGACCAGCGCGAGCGCCTGCTTGTTGACCGCCTCGTGGTCGCGCAGCATGTCCTCGGCAAACGCCTTGACGTCCTTGTTCTGTGCCTTCTTCTGCGCCTGCTTGGCGGCGTTGATGTCGATCACGCCGGCGGTGTAGGCGATGTGGGCGATCTGGGGATCGGTGGGCTTGTCGGCTGCGCCGGCGCTTTGCAGCAGCGCGGGGCCAGACAACAGAATTGCCGCGGCGATCGCCGCGCTCCGTCGGGTGAACATGGCTCGATACTCCTGTGGTGCCGGACGCTGGCCGGCGCGTTGCTTCACAGGGATTGGATGCGAGTTTCGAGCAAACGTTCCCGAAAAATTACGCCCCGACGCCAAGGCGCCCCAGCACGGCCTCGGTCAGGCGCTCGCAGCGCTGTCCGGCGAACGGAAACGCGTCCATCACGACGGGGCCGATCTTCTTCTCGACGTTCTCGCGCAGCAGGGTGCGCGCACGATGCAGCCGCGTCTTGACGGTCTCGGGCTTGATGCCGAGCAGCCCGGCCGTCTCCTCCATGCTCATGGCCTCCATCACCCGCGCGATGAAGACCATGCGGTAGACGTCGGGCAATTCATCGACCGCGTGTTCGACGACGCGCTGGATCTCGCGTTGGGCCATGGATTTTTCCGGATCGGTTGCGGCGGACGAAAGGGGAAACTGGATGATCTGTGCTTCCAGCGTTGCCTCCGGCACCGATCCCAGCTCGACCTGCGGCTTCCGACTGCGCAAGCGTCCGAGCGCGTCGTTGATCGCAATGCGCGACAACCAGGTCGACAGCGCGGCTTCACCCAGAAAACCGTCGAGATGTGTGAAGGCGCGGACGTAGGTTTCCTGCACCACGTCCTCGGCCTCGCTGTCGCTGCGCAGGATGCCGCGGGCGAGGCGATAGAGCCTGCGGTTGTTGGCCTGCATGATCTCGCGGAGCGCGGCCTCGTCACGGCGCCGCGCGCGCTCGATCAGCTCGGATTCCGACGTCCTGAGGCCGGCGGACAGGCCGGCTGCGGTCCCTGGCATGGCGGGCACCTTATCTCCATTGGTTCCGGACATTGGATGCCGGCCGGGGGAAAAGGTTCCAGACTTTTCCCAAACCTAGTCCGTTTCGATCGGCAGCGCCGGATCCCTCGCCCATTCGCCCATCGAGGCGTCGTAGAGCGTCAGTCTGTCGTAGCCGAGCTGCGTCAGCAGGAACAGGTCGATCGTCGCCGAGATGCCGCCGCCGCAATAGCAGATTACATTCTTGTCGCGCGTGACACCCTGGGCCGTGAATTTCGCTTCGGCGTCCGCCAGGCTGGTCAGCGTCTTGTCGGCGTTGACGAGCGTTGCGGCTGATACGTTGACGCTGCCGGGAACGCGGCCGGGCCGGCCGTAGCGGCTCGGCTCGAGGCCGCGATGAAACTGCGGCCCGAGCGCGTTGACGATGACCGTCGAGGGATCGCCGATCCGCGCCTTCACAGTCGTCTTGTCGACGAAGAAGCCCGCGCGCGGCGCGGCCTTGAAGATGGTGGCCGGATATCCCCTCGGCGCGCCTGTCTCAATCGGCCGCCCCTCTTCCTTCCATTTGTCGAGACCGCCGTCGAGCACATGGGCATCGACGCCGAGCGAGCGCAGCATCCACCAGAACCGCGTCGCCACATCATCGTGCCGATGCTGTAGAGCACGATGGTCTTGCTCGCATCGAGGCCGTGGCGGCCGAAGGCGGCCTCCAGCTGGGCGACATCGGGCATCATGAAGAACTGCTGCGCTGAAGCGTCTGAGAACTCGCCCTGCAGGTCGAGGAAATCGGCGCCCGGAATGTGGCCGGCCGCGAACGTCTTGTCGCCGGGGACTGCGCGGTACGGCACGTCGCTGCCGGGCGGAACAGGCTCGTTGTAGGTCGTGCAGTCGTAGAGGCGCAGGTTGGGATCGCCGAGCATGGCGGCGAGCTGCTCGGTCGATATGAGAGCGGCTGGCTGGGACATTGGACCTCTCCCAATTTGAGCTAGTGCGTCGTGGCACACTGTCATTTCCCGCGAAGGCGGGCAATCCAGTGTTCCAGAGGCAGCAGCCGTATCAGCCAACTATCGCCGCGGAGTACTTGATGCCCCGGTCAAGCCGGGGCATGACAGCAGAGGGAGAGGCTTGACCTACTCCTACTGCTTCAGCGTCTCCAGAAACCGCACCGGCTCGCCCTGCGAGGCCGTCACCAGCTCGCCCTGCCACATCACGCGGCGGCCGCGGATGAAGGTGCCGACGGGCCAGCCGGTGACTCGGACGCCGTCATAAGGCGTCCAGCCGGCTTTCGACGCCACCCATTTGTTGGTGATGGTCTCGCTGCGCTTCAAGTCGACGATGGTGAAATCGGCATCGTAGCCCGCGGCGATGCGGCCCTTGCAGGCCATGTTGTAGAGGCGCGCGGGGCCGGCGCTGGTGAGATCGACGAAGCGTGCCAGAGAAAGCCGGCCCGCATTGACGTGATCGAGCATCAGGGGCACCAGCGTCTGCACGCCGGTCATGCCGGAGGGCGAAGCCGGGTAGGTCTTCTGCTTCTCCTCCAGCGTATGCGGGGCGTGGTCGGAGCCGAGCACGTCGATGATACCCTGCTCGATGCCGCGCCAGATGCCGGCGCGGTGATCGGCGCCGCGCACCGGCGGGTTCATCTGCGCCAGCGTGCCGAGCCGCTCGTAGCATTCGGGGGCTGCGAGCGTGAGGTGGTGCGGCGTCGCTTCGCAGGAAGCGACGTCCTTGTGATCGCGCAAAAACTCGATCTCTTCCTTGGTCGAGATGTGCAGCACATGGATGCGCTTGCCGGTCTCGTGGGCGAGCTTGACGAGGCGCTGCGTCGCCATCAGCGCCGCGGTCTCGTCGCGCCACACCGGATGCGAGCGCGGGTCGCCTTCGATGCGATGCGACTTGCGGTCGTTGAGGCGGTATTCGTCCTCGGCATGGAAGGCCGCGCGGCGGCGAATCACCTGGAAGATGCGGCGCAGGCTTTCATCGTCCTCCACCAGCAGCGCGCCGGTCGAGGAGCCGATGAACACCTTGACGCCGGCACAGCCCGGCGCGCGCTCCAGCACCGGAAGGTCCTGCACGTTCTCACGGGTGCCACCGATGAAGAAGGCGAAATCGCAATGCATGCGGTGATGGGCGCGCTTTACCTTGTCGGTGAAGGTGGCTTCAGTCACGGTGAGCGGCGAGGTGTTCGGCATCTCGAACACGGCGGTGACGCCGCCCATCACGGCGCTGCGCGAACCGGTCTCGAGGTCTTCCTTCTGCTCCAGCCCGGGCTCGCGGAAATGCACCTGCGTGTCCATCACGCCGGGCAGGATGTGCAGGCCCTTGCAGTCGATGACCTCCGCGGCCGAGGCCTGCGACAACGGCCCCAGCTCGGCGATGCGGCCGCCGGTGATGCCGATATCGCGAACATTCCCGCCGTCCTGGTTGACGACGGTGCCGCCTTTGAGGATCACATCGAAACGCTGGGTCATGGCTGAAGGCCCTTGTCATCCCCAAGCGCAGGGCTCGAGGTCTTGTCGTTTATGCCTCGCGGGCTTACGTTCCGGAGCAACATGTCGCAAGAGATTTTCGCATGAAATCAGCGTTTCTTCCCGACCGGGGCGTGGTCAAGGTCGCGGGCGAGGATGCGCGCAACTTCCTCAACGGCCTGGTCACGACCGACCTCGACAGGCTGAAACCGGGGCTGGGGCGATTCGGCGCGTTGCTGACGCCGCAGGGCAAGATCATCGTGGATTTCCTGATCACGGAAGTCCCCGCGGGTCACGGCGGCGGGTTCCTGATCGACTGCCCGAAGGCGCTGGCCGAGAGCTTCGCCACCAAGCTAAAATTCTACAAGCTGCGCGCCAAGGTCACGGTGGAAAACCTCGATCTCGGCGTGCTCGCCGCCTGGGACGGCCAGCCTGCGGCGCAGCCCGATCTTGCCTTCGCCGATCCACGCAACGAAACGCTCGGCTATCGCATCCTGATCCCCGAAGATCTCAAGCAGAAGCTCTCCGACCTCATCGGCGCCGAGCTGGTCGATGCGGCCGACTACGAGGCGCACCGCATCGCGCTCGGCGTGCCGCGCGGCGGGCTCGATTTCATGTACAGCGATGCATTCCCGCACGAGACCAACATGGACCGCCTTGCCGGCGTCGATTTCGACAAGGGTTGCTATGTCGGCCAGGAGGTCGTCTCGCGCATGCAGCATCGCGGCACCGCGCGCACCCGCAGCGTGAAGGTACTGCTCGATGGCCCCTCGCCCGAAGCCGGCGCGACCATTCTCGCCGGCGACAAGCCGGTCGGCACCATCGGCTCGACATCCGGCGGCAAGGGCATTGCCCTGGTGCGGATCGACCGTGTCGCCGACGCGCTCGATGCCGGCCAACCCCTCACCGCAGGCGGCCTCGCCTTGAAGCTGGCAGAACCTGACGTCGTCCGTATTCCTGCGAAGCAGCCCACCGCATGAGCCGCGCTCCGCGCCTGCATCCCGACGGAAAGACCCGCTGCCCCTGGCCGGGCGATGACCCGTTCTACGTTGCCTATCACGACACCGAATGGGGCGTGCCGGAATATGACGACCGCGCGCTGTACGAAAAGCTGATCCTCGACGGTTTCCAGGCCGGCCTGTCCTGGATCACCATCCTGCGCAAGCGCGACAATTTCCGCAAAGCCTTCGACGATTTCCAGCCGGAAAAGATCGCGCGCTACAATGCCAAGAAGGTCCACGCGCTGATGAACGATGCCGGCATCGTGCGCAACCGCGCCAAGATCGACGGCACGATCGCGAGCGCGAAGTCTTATCTCGATATCATGGAGAAAGGCCCGGGCTTCTCGCAGCTGCTGTGGGACTTCATGGGCGGAAAGCCGCTCGTCAATCATTTCAAGACCACCGCGAGCGTGCCGGCCTCGACGCCATTGTCGGTGCAAATCTCGAAGGAGCTGTCCTCGCGCGGCTTCAAGTTCGTCGGCCCGACTATCGTCTATGCCTTCATGCAGGCGACGGGCATGGTCAACGACCACCTCGTCGACTGCCACTGTCACGCCAGCTGCAGCAAGACGCAGCGCAAGCCGCGCCTCAAGGTCAAATGACGGCCAAGAAGACTGCACGCGACGTGGCATCCCGCGCCTGGCAGCGCATGCTGTCGGGCCGGCGGCTCGATCTGCTCGATCCCTCCCCGCTCGACGTCGAGATCGCCGACATCGCGCACGGGCTGGCGCGCGTCGCGCGCTGGAACGGGCAGACCATTGGCACGCACATCTTCTCGGTCGCGCAGCACACGCTGCTGGTGGAGACCGTCATGCGGCACGAGATGCCGCGGGTCGACCAGCGCATGCGGCTCGCAGCGCTGCTGCATGATGCGCCCGAATATGTCATCGGCGACATGATCTCGCCGTTCAAGGCGGTGCTCGACGGCCATTACAAGGCGGTGGAGAAACGCCTGCTCGGCGCCATCCACATCCGCTTCGGCCTGCCGCCGGTACTGCCTGAGGAGGTCACGCTGGCGATCAAGGCCGCCGATCGCGGGGCAGCCTATCTGGAAGCGACCGAGCTTGCCGGCTTCAGCGAGAGCGAGGCGCGGCGCCTGTTCGGCAAGGATCCCGGCCTCTCCGACAGCGTCCGGCGCGACTATCTGACGCCGTGGACGGCGGCGCGAGCCGAGAAGCAGTTTCTGGAGCGGTTTGGCGCGGTGTTTGCGTAGGCATTGTCGAGAATCGGTGGCGCCCGTAACTCCGGTGTCGTCCCTGCGTTCGCACTAGGGCATGCACATATCTC
>NZ_AJQF01000514.1:0-2702 GCF_000261705.1 Bradyrhizobium genomosp. III
TGTGGTCCTGGCCGTCGTTGCTACGGTCAAGCCTTCCGCGAAGGTGCGAGCGAGCCCAACCGGGCAGACTGCATCATCCAATTCGCGGGGCGAGGGAGGCCAGAAGGAATGGTCGGCTCCCGGGAGATCACGGCATAAGCCGTCCAGCCACTGCGCAGGGAAGGCCGAGTGATCGGCACCACCTGTATGCTGCTGTGCGGTTCTTTCTGCGTGTGCATTTCGCGCAGCGGACCGCGGGTGCGAGCCAGCACCCGGCCTTCCCTGCGCCCTCTTGGATTGGAGGGTGGCGAGACCAAGCAAAGCTCGGGTGAATTCAGCCGCGAGGACGAGAAGGCGCGTCCGCGACTTGAGCTGTGTGCCACAAACTCGATATCGTAGGGTGGGCAAAGCGGAAGCGTGCCCACGCCTTGTTGCTCATGGAGGGAGATTGTGGGCACGGCGCTGTGCGCCTTTGCCCACCCTACGGCACTGCACGCTGGGATGTGTATTGAAGCATCGCAATGACGGTGTCGAGAAAGCGTGCGCCAGATTCCGCTCTCGTGCCCCGGACGCGGCGCAGCGCTGCCGGCGATGCGAAGCATCGTCCGGAAGTGGTGCGCTGCAGAGCCGGGGCCCATCTATCCGCGTTGTGCCGTGCCGCCGACTGGGTCCCGGCTCTGCGCAGCAACGCTTCGCGTTGCAGCGCGTCCGGGACACGAGACCCTGCAGCCAGGTCAGGTCCCCTGACCATCTTTTGGCGTTGCAGTTGCTGCTATTTCTCGTCTAGAAACGGGTCACTGAGCCTCCCGGCAACCAACCGTCAACGGTTTTGACCGAGGATTTGGGGCTCAAAAGGGTCTGGCAATGCTGATTCGCGGCCGAATTGATGGGATTTCGGGGGAGGTGGCTCTGGCCGCCGCCACGATCCCGGCCGCACTGCTGCCCACCCTCCTTATTGGCGGCCTCCTTCTTACTTGCCCCTGAGGGCCGGCTGGGCGCGACGCGCCTGGGCACTCAGGGGTTGGTCGAGATCACCGGACACCTCAAGCGCCCAGCAGACTGACGGCGCAAAAGCTCAAAAGGAAATTTGCAATGGCCCCCGCGAACAAGTCCGACAAGGACCGCGTCATCATTTTCGACACCACCTTGCGCGACGGCGAGCAGTGCCCCGGCGCCACCATGACCTTCGAGGAGAAACTCGAGGTCGCCGAGTTGCTGGACGATATGGGGGTCGACGTCATCGAAGCCGGCTTCCCGATCACCTCGCAGGGTGACTTCGAAGCTGTGAGCGAGATCGCCCGCCGCTCGAAGAATGCCGTCATCGCCGGCCTGTCCCGCGCCCATCCGGCCGACATCGACCGCTGCGCCGAAGCGGTGAAGTTCGCCAAGCGCGGCCGCGTCCACACTGTGATCGCGACCTCGCCGTTGCACATGCGGGTGAAGTTGAACAAGACGCCGGAAGAAGTGCTGGAGACCTCGGTCGCCATGGTCGCCCGCGCCCGCAACCAGATCGACGACGTCGAATGGTCGGCCGAGGACGGCACCCGCAGCGAGATGGACTACCTGTGCCGGATCGTCGAAGCCGTCATCAAGGCCGGCGCCACCACGGTGAACATCCCCGACACCGTCGGCTACACGGTGCCGGAGGAATACACCCACTTCATGAAGACGCTGATCGAGCGCGTGCCGAACTCGGACAAGGCCGTGTTCTCCGTGCACTGCCATAACGACCTCGGCATGGCGGTCGCGAACTCGCTGGCCGGCGTCGTCGGCGGCGCGCGCCAGGTCGAGTGCACCATCAACGGTATCGGCGAGCGCGCCGGCAACGCGGCGCTCGAAGAGATCGTGATGGCGATCAATGTCCGCAACGACAAATTCCCGTACTGGAACAAGATCGACACCACCCAGCTCACCCGGGCCTCCAAGGTGGTGTCGGCGGCGACCTCGTTTCCCGTCCAGTACAACAAGGCGATCGTCGGCCGGAACGCGTTCGCGCATGAGAGCGGCATCCACCAGGACGGCGTGCTGAAGGACGCCTCGACTTACGAGATCATGCGGCCCGAAATGGTCGGCCTGAAGCAGTCCTCGCTGGTGCTCGGCAAGCACTCCGGCCGCCATGCCTTCGTGCACAAGCTGGAGGAGATGGGCTACAAGCTCGGCCCGAACCAGCTGGAAGATGCGTTCACGCGGATGAAGGCGCTGGCCGACCGCAAGAAGGACATCTACGACGAGGACATCGAGGCGCTGGTCGACGAGGAGATGGCAGCGTCCCACGACCGCATCAAGCTGACCTCGCTGACCGTGATCGCCGGCACCCACGGTCCGCAGCGCGCGACCATGAAGCTGGACGTCGACGGCCAGATCAAGATCGAAGAAGCCGAGGGCAACGGTCCGGTCGATGCGGTGTTCAACTGCATCAAGCGCCTGGTCCCGCACGAGGCCAAGCTGGAGCTGTATCAGGTCCACGCGGTGACCGAAGGCACCGACGCGCAGGCGGAAGTCTCGGTGCGGCTGTCGCAGGAGGGGCGTGCGATGACGGCGCGCGCGGCGGATCCGGATACGCTGGTGGCTTCCGCCAAAGCCTATCTCGGCGCGCTCAACAAGATCGTCATGAAGCGCCAGCGCGACACCGTGACGACCGCGGCGGCGAGCTGACGAACATAGTTCGTCATTCCGGGGCGATGCGAGAGCATCGAACCCGGAATCTCGAGATTCCGGGTCTG
>NZ_AJQF01000515.1:0-16271 GCF_000261705.1 Bradyrhizobium genomosp. III
GGATTGGCCGCCCGCGCGCGGGCGGCTTAGATAATAACAGGGAGAGATTATGCGCACCTTCGCGATCGCCGCGTCCATCGCGGCACTGGCACTCGGACTTGCCGGGCCGGCATCGGCGCAATCGCCGATCATCATCAAGTTCAGCCACGTCGTCGCCACCGACACGCCGAAGGGCAAGGGGGCGGAGAAGTTCAAGGAGCTCGCCGAGAAGTACACCGGCGGAAAGGTCAAGGTCGAGGTCTACCCGAACTCGACGCTGTACAAGGACAAGGAAGAGCTCGAGGCGCTCCAGCTCGGCAGCGTGCAGATGCTGGCGCCGTCGAACTCCAAGTTCGGACCGCTCGGCATTCGCGAGTTCGAGGTGTTCGATCTGCCCTACATCCTGCCCGACCTGAAGACGCTGCGGAAGGTGACGGAAGGCCCGCTCGGCACGCGGCTTCTCAAGCTGCTGGATGCCAAGGGCATCACCGGCCTTGCCTATTGGGACAACGGCTTCAAGCAGATGAGCGCCAACAAGAAGCTGATCGCGCCCGTCGACTATCAGGGCGTCAAGTTCCGCATCCAGTCCTCGCGCGTGCTGCAAGCCCAGTTCAAGGCGCTCAGCTCGCTGCCGCAGGTGATGGCGTTCTCGGAAGTCTACCAGGCGCTCCAGACCGGCGTGGTCGACGGCCAGGAGAACACCTGGTCGAACATCTATACCCAGAAGATGCACGAGGTGCAGAAGTACATCACCGAGACCAATCACGGCTACATCGGCTACGTCGTGATCGTGAACAAGAAGTTCTGGGACGATCTGCCGGCCGACATCCGCGAGCAGCTCACCAAGGCGATGAAGGAAGCGACCGACTTCAGCAACGCGCAGTCGCAGAAGGAAAACGACGACGCGCTCGCCGAGATCAAGAAGAGCGGCAAGAGCGAGATCATCAAGCTCACCGGCGCGCAGGACGAGGCGATGCGCAAGGCGATGGAGCCGGTCTACAAGGACGCCGCAGGCCGCATCGGCCAGCCGCTGATCGACGAATTCCTCAAGGAAGCTAAGAGCACCACGAATTGAGCGCGACGAACTGATCGTTTCGAACGATGAACGAAGGCTTCCGTGCGGTCTGCACGGAAGCCTTTTTGTTGCGAATGATGTCCGATTGCGGCTGGAGGTAAAATCGGGCGTTACAGTCCTGGTAAGGGCGCGCTTCCTGTCCAAGTTGTAAGTTGCGGGTCAGCCGCGTCGGGCCCATCTTCAGGGACATCCTTCCAGAGGAGGTCCGGATGAGGAAGTTCACCATCGCCGCCATCGCCGTGCTCAGCATCGCCGGCTCGGGCGCGGTCTATGCCCAATATCATCGTCCGTGGATGGAGCACATCCGCCACATCCGCATGAACCCGGAAGACCGCGCCGCTTTTGTCGACGCGCGGATCGCCGCCGTCCATGCCGGGCTGAAGCTCAACGCCGACCAGGAGAAGCTGTGGCCGCCGGTCGAGGCTGCGGTGCGCGAATTCGCCAAGCTGCGCATCGACCGCGCCAATGCGCGGATGAACGCCGGCCCCGGTGACGCCGGCAAGGACGCCGACAGGCCGGAGGATCCGGTCGCCCGCCTGCGCCAGCGCGCCGAGGACATGGGCGCGACCTCGGCGGCCCTGAAGAAGATCGCCGATGCCGCCGACCCGCTCTACAAGACCCTGGACGAGGGCCAGAAGCGGCGCCTCGCCGTGCTGACCCGCCACCGCGGCCCGTTCGGCGGCGGCGAAGACGGCCCGCACCGCCACTTCATGGAACGCGGCATGGACCGCATGATGGAGCGCGGCATGGAGCACTTCCATCGTGACCGTTTCGACCGCGACGGCGGTCCCGACCGGGATCGCGAGGGCCGGCTCTGAACGGGACTGGATTTTGCGACGATTGACCCTGGAGAAGCCGCTGGAATCCAGCGGCTTTTCGCTTTCTGGGGACTGTGGAAAAACCTTCATTGCATCGCTTGCCAGACCCGGATCGCTTTGCTAAACGACCGACCTCGCAAGGCACTAGCCGCCTTTCGGGCGCATAGCTCAGTTGGTAGAGCAGCTGACTCTTAATCAGCGGGTCCCAGGTTCGAGCCCTGGTGCGCCCACCAAATCAACGACTTAGCCAGCAAGACCGTTTGAGCAACTGATTTTTCAAACGGTCCTTTTGGAAAATGTGACCCACCAGCACTCGATGCTGTGGGGCGCGGCCTCGCTCCATAGATTAGGCAGTTCGCCCGCCTGAATTGCTACCGTCGCAGCAAAAAACGGTCTTGCGGCCCGAGCCCCGGCCTCAAAAGATGGCGACCGGGAAGGCGCCGCGATGTGTCCAATGATGGACTGGAGCGAGAGTTCAATTGTTTCAATTGGTTAGGACGCGGCGCGTGCATGACGTGTGCACCGGAAGATCAAGAAAAAGCTTGCGAGAGCCAGTGTTAGCAGACGCTCAGAAGCGGAGCAGGGCACGTGAACTTGGCCGACGTGCGCGAGAAACGACTCGCCAGGGCGCGGGAGCTACGGGTGCGGGGACGAGCGGCCGCTGGTGCTGGCTTCAGGTTGGCGGCCTCCGATGCAGGACAGGCAGCCCTATGCGGCCGTCCAGCCGCCATCGATGGCGAGATTTGCGCCGGTGATCTGCGCGGCGTCGTCGCTGCACAGGAACAGCGCGAGCGAGGCGACTTGCTCAGCCGTGACGAACTCTTTCGTGGGCTGCGCTGCGAGCAGGATGTCACTGATGACCTCATCTCTCCTCAAGTTGCGCGCCTTCATCGTGTTCGGGATCTGCCTCTCCACCAGCGGGGTCCAGACGTAACCCGGGCTGATGCAGTTGCAGGTGATCTTCGACCGGGCAAGCTCCAGCGCTGCCGTCTTTGTGAGGCCCGCGATGCTATGCTTGGCAGCGACATAGGCCGACTTGAAGGGGGAGGCGACCTGCGAATGAGCCGAGGCCGTGGTGATGATGCGGCCCCAGCCGCGCCTCTTCATGCCGGGCACTGCTGCTCGGATGGCGTGGAATGCGGCGGACAGGTTGATCGCGATGATCGCATCCCACTTCTCGACCGGAAATTCTTCAATGGGAGAGACGTGCTGGATGCCGGCGTTGTTGATGAGAACGTCAACACTGCCGAAGGTGCTTTCGCCGAGCGCGATCAGGTCGACTACTTCTTTCGGCTTCGCCATGTCCGCGGGCGAATAGATCGCCTGGACCGAAAATTCGCTCTCGATTGCGGAGCGCTCCGTCTCGACGTCGGCCGGAGCGCCCATGCCGTTGAGCACGATGTTGGCGCCGGCGCCTGCGAACGCACGCGCGCAGGCAAGGCCTATGCCGCTGGTCGAGCCGGTCACGACTGCCGTTTTGCCTTTCAGAATACTCATCTCAATTCGCTTGTTCTGTATGTTGGGTTAAAGCTCACGGGGGGGCTTGGTTGCGTGGAGCTTGGTCAGGTGACCAGACTTCGCTCCGAGGCCCGGAACGCACGTCGGCTTGGTTCCTGCAGATAGTCATGGGCCACTCTGCCGAGGCCGAGCATGAGATCCGCACGGATGTGAGTTGCGGAGACGATTTCGAGCACCGGCAGATCGGCCACCGGTGCCAAGGCATGCGGCGTCAGCGATAGGGCTGCGGGCCCGGTCCAGGCCCCCTTCAGCGCAATCTGCTCAAGATGGTATTCGACGAGCTCGCAGATCCGCGGGCTGCCGTCGACATGCGGGATGATCTTGAGCAGGAAATTCGGCTCGCTCAGCGCGGCCTTGACCTGGCAAAGGTCGGCCTCCCGGTGCTTGTAGCCCATCGTACCCGTTGCAACCCGCAAGGGGCCGTAGTCCAGCGTGCCGATCAGGGTGTCGATTTCGGTTCGTAATGTCGGCTGGGCCAGCTTTTTCGGAAAGCCCCAGAGTTCGCGCCCGCTTGCAATCGGGCCTTCGTCGTTGAGGAACATGCAGTGCGTGTACCCGCCCTTGCGCCCTCGGAAGGAGACCGGGATGACCTGGCCGCTTTCGGTGTAGTCGCCAAAGCCGTTCGAATCCGGCATGCGGATGAATTCATATTTGACGAGCGCTTCGCGTGCATCGAGCTCCAGCGGTTCAGGCACCACGGCGCGCAGCTTTGCCGGGTCGGTGCGATAGGTGATGATCAGGTATTCGCGGTCGACAAACCGATACGGTCCTGGCGTACAGGCCGGGCTGGTAAGCGGCATTGCAAAGGCACGCTTTCGTACTTCACTCTCACGCATTTGGTTCTCCCTGCAGCGGCCATGACGGCCGGACCTATTCGCGACCATCGTTCTCCAGGTCGAATGTAAAAACGCCGTCCGCGCTGGCGGGGCGTGTGAGCACCTCGGGATGTCGCAGCGTGCGGAGTGCATCGTGGTAACCGGCGCGCCAGTGATCCTGCATCGAAAGCCGGGAGAACTCGTAGTCCTTCGAGTGCCCTTCGTGATTGCGTGCGCGATAAATCAGGTGGACGATGTTGTAGACGTTGTGAGAGACCGCGGTGCTGAGGAGCTTCACGTCGTCATGTTCCTGAAGCTCTTTCGGAAGCCGGCCCAACAGGGCGGTGAGCGCACGTCGCAGGCGCTGCACACGCTTGAACTGATCGGTGCTTGCGCGCGTGCGGCTCGAATATTGAATCTCCTTTTGACGCGTGACGACCTCGGCCATGTTGCCCGGGAGCTGACCTTTCGCGCTCCAGAGATCGACCTGAAAGGCCAGCATGTCCTGCGGCGCACCCCAGTCGATCACCCATTGCAGCGGCGTATTGGACACCAGGCCGCCGTCCCAGTAATGCTCGCCCTCGATCTCCACCGCGGGAAAGCCCGGCGGCAGCGCGCCGCTCGCCATGATGTGCTCCGGCAGGATCGTATGGGTGCTGTTGTCGAAATAGACGAAATTGCCCGTTCTTACGTTGACCGCACCTGCACTGAAGCGCGTCATTCCCTCGTTGAGACGATCGAAGTCGACCAGGCGCTCCAGCGTGCTCTTCAACGCACTTGTGTCGTAGAAGCTGGTCGCCTCGGTCGTTCCGCCGGAATGTAACCAGGGCATGAGGGGGCGCGCCGAGAAAAATCCGTTTGCGCCGCATGCCGCGGCAAGGCCGGCGCTCATCTGGTTGAGGACATTGCGTGCATTGTCGTTGCGCCTATCGAGAAGTGGATTTCCGGACCAATCCCAGGGCGCAGTGGAAGTCACTTGCGTCCAGAAATCGCGGAGCCGGTCAACACGGGACTCCGGCGGGTTGCCTGCGATGATCGCGGCGTTGATTGCGCCGATCGAAATGCCGGCCACCCAATCTGGATGGATGCCGGCTTCGGCGAGCGCCTCATAGACGCCCGCCTGGTAGGCCCCCAGAGCGCCGCCGCCCTGCAGCAGCAGGGCAATGCAATCGAATGGTAGCCGCCGTTGGGCGGCCGGCAGATGGGGGCGAGGCTGGAAGTTCATGACTTGGCTTGCTCTCGGGTGTGTGTTGATCGAGGCTGACGTCGTGCGAAGGCCCTCGATAAAAAGAAACTATACGGTATAGTGTATATACGTGCGCATCGATCAAGCAACTCACGAGATCGTGCTTCAGCGGCAGATCAGCCAGTTGTCGGTTAGTGCTGAGTTGATCGCTGTCCGACCTTGGGCGGCTCCAGCATCACTTCCTTCAAGCGATCACCACTGGTGACGACGACCACGAAGTTGAGTTTGCCGTCCTGCTTCACCAGCCCACCGGCGAGTGCGTTTCCCGCCGCGGCCTTTTCGGCGACCCGCACCGCGTCCGACAGTTCCTGCTTGATCCACTTCAGGGCGATGATGTTGGCCAGGTCCTCTCGATCGAGTTCCTTCAGCGATGACGCAATTTCCGCTTGCGATACGCTTCCGGTGTTCGCATCTATGACATTTTCAAAGATCCGCTCATTCTTGACCGTGCGCACGCGATAGACCGGCGGGCCCGATATCTCGAAACTGACGTCTGCGGTCCTCGAGCCGTCATGCAGCCGCTCCGCGATCGCCATTGCCTGGCCGAGTGGTACCTTCGTGGTGCTGAATTGTTCGAGCACACGGCGAATAGCTGCTTCGTCGGCATTACCCTGCGCGGCCGCGGTGTGCTGTTCTGCATCGGCAGGAGCCTGCGTGACATCGGCCATAGCTCCCGTGCCAGCAAGGGCAGCCGAAAAAACGATCAGGGCAAACAGGTGCTTCTTGGACATCGCGTGAATCCTGTGGTTTTCATCCAAAAACATGAACAGTGACCTAGTTCGGCACGAGAGCGTATCGGCAAGGACCGTGCTCGCGACTCAATGAAACGCAGCCGCCGCGGCTGGTTTCGAAACCCGGATGTCGAGCGGATCGCCGCCGCTTTCCGGGGCGTGCCTGAGCGAGGGTGCGCTGTCGTGCCGCGACATCACGTGGCCTCGTGGCTTTGCTTGCTTGATCGTGAACGGGGGACTGCAACCGTGCCAGGCTTTCGCGGAGGCGCAGATCAGTCGTCGGCGCTGGGCTACTGTCACTGATAATCACAGCGGCGTTGGCGACCTCAGGTTCCAGCAGCTGCGATGGAGCCACAGCGATATCGTGTTCAGGGGGCATCGGGAGCAGTCCGAACCCGATGGTATCGATGATGACCGCTTCCGGTCCTTTCAGCTCTGTGTGGATGCGGATCGGCGGCAGCGCAGAATGCGAGTCCGTGAGCCGGCTCGGCAAAGGTGCGGGCAGCACCCAATCGGCGGCCAGCAGCAGCAGGAGCAGCGCTCCTCCAACCGACAGAAAATAGGCCCGCAACGGAAGCTCGGGTTCGACAAGACTGTTCGCGTGTCTCGACAGCGCAGATTTCCTGCTCACGGCAGCCGGCTCCTGGACATGGACTGATTTCGTCTCACCGTCAGATGCCCCAGGGGCGGGGATGCCGGCGCGCGAGTTCGGCATCGAGATAGCCGCGCTCGTCGATCCAGTCGGCCGGGCAATAGGCCATCGCCTTCGGGTCGATCAGGTGCCCGTCGCGTTCGAGGGCCGTTCGCGTGCCGGTGAGTCCGGTCCACACTGAAGCGCCGGTGGCCGGCTCCACGTGCATGATGTCGAACACTTCGATGAAGTTGAGCATGTCGAAATTCCAGGATGCTCAGGCGGCGGAGGGGGAAGGGTGCTCGACCCCTTCAAGCGCGATGCCTCTGCGGACGAGTTCCAATTCGATCATGTCGAACATGCATTCGACTGGCGCGAGCCAGACGTTGACCGAATAGATGATGCAACCGCGAGCGAGCAGCAGTGCCGCGGTCATGCGAAGCTCCGTGGGCTGGCCGCATGCCGTACCGGGGCGGGCTCGCGATCGGCGAGCGCGTGCACCCAGGCGAGCACCGAGATGGTGAGACCCAGCAGTAGGCTCACGCCCACGAGCGACACGGCCACGATCAGATTGAGCGACGCGACGGCAATCCCCGGCCAGGGATTTTCCCGTACCAGCGCCAAGAACAGGCTTGATATCCTCGACCTCATAAATAAACTACACCGTATATTTCATATACAGCGCGGATCGCGGGATGTGTCAAGAGCTGAGACTCACAAGCCCGTGTTCGTCCTGGTTGGACGATGGGGACTTCGGAATGAGGCCGGGATTCCCCTTTCGGACAGCAGTGCCTCAACTTGAGAAGGGATTCGATATGTTCAAGAACCGACTGGTGCTCGCAGTCCTGGTGTTCGTTGCGCTGGGCGCCGAGGCTGCTTTCGCGCAGGAGGACCGCGGCACAGCCGAGCAGAGGGCGGCATGCGCGCCTGACGCGTTTCGCCTGTGCGCCGGCTACATCCCCGACGCCACGAATGTGGAAGCCTGTCTCAGGCAAAAAAAGTCAGAGCTGAGCGAAGCTTGCGGAGCTGTCTTCGAGCACGCAGCGGCCGCTGCTTCGGTCAAGACCGTGGGGTCGCACCGGTATCGTGGCACAAAAGATGAGGAATGATCGCATGAACACGATCTATTTTCCCGCTTTCGCCGCGTTCGGGGGCTCTGCCTTCGGAGCGATTTCCACGATCGTGACGGGATGGGTGACCCGTCGCCGCAGGGTCCGGGAGCGCCATCATGCCCACGCGGTCTCCAAGCGTGAAAAGCTGTATCGATGCTTCATCGAGGAGGCGTCCCGGCTTTATGCGGACGCGCTGACCAGCGACAAATCCGAGATCCCGGCATTGGTGAATTTGTATGCGCTGATCGGGCGCATGCGGATCCTGTCCAATGATGAGGTTGTCCATGCTGCGGAGCGGGCAGGGCGGCTGATCATCGAGACTTACCTTGCGCCGAACACATCGTTCGTCGACCTGCCGGGCTTCTTGGAGGAGATGGATCCGTTGCGTGAATTCGGCGAGGCCTGCCGGGGTGAAATGCAGGCGTCCCCGTCACGTTGAGGCCGAACGTGCTCCAGGCACAGACTACCCGTCAGGTTGGATCGTCGTGCACCCACGAAAGAATTGTGCAGGCTGCCATTCGGCTGTACCGGGCCATCGGCTATCGGAAGACGACGGTTGCCGACGTCGCCCGCGGCGCGTCCATGTCCCCGGCAAACCTCTACCGGTTCTATCCTTCCCGCCAGGCGCTCGAAGAGGCAGTGGTGGCAGAATTGCTTGATGAGGTGTCGGCGGCAGCCGCAAGTGCACCTCGCCGTGGCGGCTCCGGCCTGGACCGCCTGAGCGCGACTCTCATCACGATCTCCCAGCGACATGAACACAGGCTGACACACGATCTCAGGCTGCACGAATTGGTGGTTGCCGCAGGACAGGCGAATTGGCCGATCGCCCTGTCCCACGCCGACGGGGTCCGCGGTCTCGTGCAGTCGATCATCGCGGCTGGGCAGGCGAGCGGCGAATTTCGAGCAGGGAGCCCGATGGTGCTCGCTTGCTGCCTGCTCGATGCGCTGGATGCATACCTCAATCCGTCGCGCATCAAAGCGCATGCTCTTCGGCCGGCCTTCGGCGAGATGATGAGCTTTTGCGCCGAAGCGCTCAGCAACGCAGCGTCCGTTAACGCGGCGTCCTCTCAAGTGACCGGCATCCGGGTCGATTTGCTTTACAAGCCTGCCGGTCGAACCTAGCGCTCGACGGGTTGCCGGCTCACGGCGTCCAGTCCGCCTCACAGGCCGCAAGGAAAAAGCCGACCCGTTCGCGCACGAAAGACGGCAATTCCCGTCTCAGCTCCTTCGGTGTTTCTCCCACCAACGAACGAAACAGCATCGGCAACAGGATCAGATCCAGAAAGATCTGAGCGGTGGCAAGGCTTCGCTTCCCGGTGAAGGGACCTTTTGGAGAGCGCGCCAGCTTCTGCGTCGCTTCATTCAAGAGTTGGGAAACGGCGTTGACGGAGCGATCGCGCGCGGCATCGTGGACGTTGCGGCTCAATTCGGGGAAACGCTGCGCCTCGGCAATCGTGGCGCGAACCATGCCCAACGATTCTTCGATGACCTTCTCCACGACCGCGGTGCCGAGACTTGAGAGCTTGTCCTGAAGGGTGCGGCCCTCAGGCTCGAAGCCTTCGAAATCCGTCAGCCCAGTGATGGTGCGGGCCACCACCGCCGCGAACAGTGCGTCCTTGCCGGGGAAATGAGCATAGATGGTTGGCTTGCTCGCCGGCGCCAGCTCGGAGATGTCATCGATGCTGGCGCTGCGGTAGCCCTTCTCGAGAAAGAGTTGCTGAGCTGCATCGAGGATCCGAGCCTGGACGTCGCCGGCAAGGTCTTTCGTTGGTCTGCCCCGTTTCGGGCTGCTCTTTTTTGTCATCCGTCGGTCTCCCAATCACGAGTCTGTGCGCACGCAGATCGCACTTGACACGCCCGGCGGGAAAAGGCAAGAAAAAGAAAATATACGGTATAGTTTATTTAATCGTCGCTGGGTCGGCAAAGACCTGCGACGGCTCCCGGATGGTCGAAGCCGCAAGGTGCGTTGGCCTCGCGATCGTCCGGTCCACTTCAGGAGATCACAGTGACCATGTTGAGCCCGGACCCGTACCGCCCACAAGACGGCATCCTGCTGCGCGAATTGCATCACAGGGTCGATAAAGGGATCGCCTCGGCGATCGATCTGGTCGCGGCTGCGGCCATCCGGGCCGACGGACCGGAAGCAAAGGCCGCTTTGAGCGATGTGGTCGAGCTGCTGCATGGACATGCGGAGTGGGCGCTTGCAGTGCCACAGGGCGAAGCCCTCAATGACGCCGCGACATACATTCGCAGACTGGGCTGCGCCATGCGCCAGTCCTTGTTGGATCGAATGGGGATCCGGCTGGCATTCGCAACTGAGGCTCTCCCGCTTCAATCAGAGCGGTGTGGGCGGCTTGGCCTGATCGTCCACGATCTGATTGTAAACGCAGCGAAGCATGCGTATTTCGGCGCGCGCGCCGGCGAGATCAAAGTCAAGCTGACGCGCATCGGCTCGGTCGCGAACTGCGTCGTGCTGGATAACGGCTCGCGGCCGGGGCGGGCGGCCCCGGGCCGGGAGCTCCAGATCAGCAATGATCTTGCCAAGGGGCTCGGCGGACGGATCGAGCACGGCATAGCCGCCGAGTTCACGTCCGTCATTTTCTCATTTCACCTGAGCGAGCGGGAGCAGCAGGCGAGCTGGTCGATGGCGACGCGCCGCATGAGGTCGCCACGTCGGCTGAAGGCCAGGTCGTCCGTGGCGCCTGGCCCTAGCTCCGGCCTCTCGGATCAGATCGAGCGTCCGGCCGCCATGCGAACGGATCCAAATCTATTGCGAGCGCATCCGAGCGAACCGGTCTCGCTCAGCGGGGCCTCGGACGTCTTGGGCGGGCTGCTGTCACCCTCTCCCCGCGTGGCCGCGCTATGAAACCGCGCTATTTCAACCAATCCAAGATCGGTCTGAGGCCTCTCGGCGCCTTGGCGCTCGCGCTTGTCGCCGGCGCGCTCGGCGGCTGCGATGATCACGCCGCCATGCCCCCCGCGCGCGCCGCGTTCGTGCGCACGGAAATCGTGCAGCCCAGGGATCGGCAGTCCTTGATCACTTTGACCGGCGAGGTGCAGGCCCGCTTTCGGGCGGATCTCTCGTTTCGCGTCAGCGGGCGTGTCCTCGCGCGTTATGCCGATGTCGGGACCCACGTGAAGGCCGGCGAAGTGCTGGCGCTTCTCGACCCGGCCGAACAGGAGGCCGATGTCGATGCCGCGACCGCCGCTGTTCTCGCCGCAGAATCGCAGCTGCGTGTGGCAAAGGCGACTTTCGATCGGCAGAAGGCGCTGATCGCAAGCGGCTTCACCACGCGCACGGCCTACGACCAGGCGCAGGAGGGATTGCGCACCGCGGAAGGCGCGCTCGAAGCGGCAACAGCGCAGCTTGGAACCTCAAAGGACGCCCTCGGCTATACCGCGCTGCGAGCCGGAGCGGACGGCGTCGTCACCGCGCGCAATCTGGAAACCGGTCAAGTCGTACAGGCTGCGCAACCCGTATTTTCGCTGGCGCAGGATGGGGAGCGAGACGCCGTCTTTGACGTTTATGAGTCCATTTTCCTCAGCAATGCCGATAGCCGCGACGTTTCGTTGGCGCTCGTCTCCGATGCGGGCGTGACCGCAGGCGGCCAAGTTCGGGAGGTTTCGCCGGCCGTCGACGCCAAGAGTTCGACCATTCGGGTCAAGGTTGCCATCGAGGATCCGCCTGCCGCAATGACGCTTGGAAGCCCCGTCGCGGGAACTGTGAAAGTAAAGGCCGAGCGGCAGATCGCATTGCCCTGGCGTGCATTGATGGCGGCCGATACCAGGCCCGCGGTCTGGACCGTCGATCCGGCGACGCGGACAGCCTCGCTGAAGCCGGTAACAGTGAGCGGCTACGAGGCCGGAGAAGTATTGATCAAAGCGGGCCTCGAGCCGGGCGAGCGCGTCGTCGTCGACGGCGGCAAGCTTTTGAGCGTGGGCCAGTCCGTGACTTATGAAGGAGACCGGTCATGACGAGCCGCGCAATGATCGTGGCGGGCCCACTTGCATGTGCGTTGGCACTTGCCGGATGTCAGCAGGAGACAAAGGCGCCCGAGCCCGTGCGGCCAGTCCAATCGGTGCTTCTCGAAGCGGACCGCGCAGACGATGCGGTGGCGGTGGGCGTCGTCGAGCCACGCTACAAGACAAATCTCGGTTTCCGCGTACTGGGACGCCTGACCACGCGACCTGTCTATGTCGGTGATCTCGTGAATGAAGGACAGACGGTGGGCGTCGTCGATCCCACGGCCCTTGAGCTCGCCGTTCGCGCCGCCAAAGGGCAGCTTGCCAAGGCCGAGGCGCAGTTCGCGACCGTGAGAGCGACGGAGGAACGGCAGCGAACGCTCATCACGACCGATGCGACCACCAAGCAGACGTTGGACAACGCCGAGCAGGCGCGTGCCGGCGCCGAAGCAACGGTGGCTCGCGAACAGGCAAATCTGACCAAGGCGATCGAGCAGCTCGGCTATTCGCAGATCAAGGCCGATTTCGCCGGTGTGGTCACCGCAGTGGGGGCTGAAGTCGGCCAGGTGGTATCTCCCGGCCAAAGCGTGGTGACGATCGCAAGACCCGATATTCGCGAAGCTGTCGTCGACATCGGACAGGACTTTCCGTTGCCGCTGGAGATCGGCCTGCCATTCACGGTCAGCCTGCAGCTCTTGCCCTCCGTTCAGGTGCAAGGGAGCGTTCGCGAGATCGCGCCGCAAGCCGATCCGGTGACGCGATTGAGGCGGGGGCGCATTGCGCTCAGTAATCCGCCCGAAGGATTCCGCCTCGGCGCGACTGTCACCGCGAAACTTGACAAGAGCCAAGGCGGGATATTGCGCCTGCCCAGCTCGGCGCTGCTCGCCAAGGACGGCGCAAATTTTGTCTGGATCGTCGATCAGCCCGCCAACACGGTCTCGCTGCACAGGATCGATGTGGCCGCAGACCAAACCGGCGCGCGCGTCACCGGCGGGCTCGCTCCCGGCACACGCGTCGTCACCGCGGGGATCCACAGCCTCAAGCAAGGACAGCAAGTCCGCATTGCACAGGATGAAATGCCATGAAACCGTTCAACCTTTCCGACTGGGCGCTCGGCCATCGTTCGCTCGTCTGGTATTTCATGATCGCCTTCATGGCCGCGGGCCTTTTTGCGTACCTTCAGCTGGGACGACAGGAAGATCCTGACTTCACCATCAAAACCATGGTGATCCAGGCGCAGTGGCCGGGCGCCTCGCCTGAAGAGATGACACGCCAGGTCACCGACCGGATCGAGAAGAAGCTGGAGGAGCTCGAATCGCTCGACTACACCAAGAGCGTGACGGTTGCGGGCCAGACCACCGTCTTCGTTTATCTGCGCGACACCACAAAGGCTGCCGACGTCAAGCCGACATGGGTTCGCGTCCGCAACATGATCGCGGATATCAAGGGCGACTTCCCGCAAGGAGTGATCGGGCCCGGCTTCAACGACCGCTTCGGCGATGTGTTCGGCAACATCTACGCGTTCACCAGCGACGGGCTGAGCCAACGACAGCTGCGCGATCAGGTCGAGGACATCCGAGCCAAGGTCCTGACCGTGCCCGATGTCGGCAAGGTCGACATCCTGGGCGCGCAGGACGAGGTCATTTATCTCGAATTCTCCACCCGCAAGATCGCAGCCCTCGGTCTCGACGTCCACTCCATCATGGCGTCTCTGCAGGGGCAGAACGCGGTCACGCCGTCCGGCGTGTTCCAGGAAGGGCCCGAGCGGATCAGTGTGCGAGTGAACGGCCAGTTCACGTCAGAGGCAAGCCTGAAGGCAGTCAATCTGCGCATCAACGATCGCTTCTTCCCCCTGACCGACGTCGCAACCATCACGCGCGGATATGCCGACCCGGCCAGGACGTTGTTCAGGTACAATGGCGAGCCGGCGATCGCGCTTGCCATCGGCATGAAGTCCGGCGCAAATCTGCTGCACTTCGGCGAAGCGCTGAAGGAGGAGATGTCGAAAATCACGGCCGACTTGCCGATCGGGGTCGGCGTTCAACTCGTCGCCGATCAACCCATCGTGGTCGAGCATGCCGTATCCGGCTTCACCGAGGCGCTGTTCGAGGCCGTGATCATCGTCCTCGGCATCAGCTTTCTCAGCCTGGGCATGCGCGCCGGACTCGTCGTCGCGATTGCGATTCCGCTGGTTCTCGCCATCACCTTCGTCGTGATGGCCTATGCCGGCATTTCGCTGCAGCGAATCTCGCTTGGTGCCTTGATCATCGCGCTCGGCCTCCTGGTCGATGACGCCATGATTGCGGTCGAAATGATGGTAGCGCGCCTCGAAGTCGGAGATCCCCTCGAAAAGGCGGCAACCCACGTCTATACCTCGACCGCCTTTCCCATGCTGACGGGCACGCTGGTGACCGTCGCCGGCTTTATTCCGATCGGGCTCAATAACAGCAATGCGGGTGAGTTTACCTTCACGCTGTTCGTTGTCATCGCGGTTTCCCTGATCGTCTCCTGGATCGTGGCGGTGCTGTTCACGCCGTTGCTCGGCGTCACCATCCTGCCCGCAAGAATAAAGGGCCATCATGAAGAGAAGGGGCGCGTAGCGCAGCTGTTCGCGCGTCTCTTGCTCTTCTGCATGCATTATCGCTGGATGACGATCGGCGTCACGGTTGCGGCCTTTCTGCTGGCGCTGTTCGGCATGAACTTCGTGCAGCAGCAGTTCTTCCCGTCGTCCGATCGCGCCGAGCTGGTGATCGACTGGAACCTGCCGCAGAACGCGTCGATCGCCGACTCCAATGCGCAGATGGCGCGCTTCGAACGCGAACAGCTTCAGGGCAACAATTCGGTTGATCACTGGTCAACCTATGTCGGCACCGGCTCGCCGCGTTTCGTCCTGTCCTTCGACGTGCAGACCGCCAACACCTGGTTCGGCCAGATGGTGGTCGTGACCAAGGGCGGCATCAAGGCGCGCGACCAGGTCAAGGCACAGTTCGAGCACTACCTGAAGAAGACGTTCCCGGGGACCGACACCTACGTCAAGCTGCTCGAAGTCGGGCCGCCGGTGGGTCGTCCCGTGCAGTATCGCTTGAGTGGGCCCGACATCGCGAAGGTGCGAGATCTCTCGCAGAAGCTTGCCGGCATCGTTCGAAGCAACTCCGATCTCGGCAATGTCGTGTTCGACTGGATGGAGCCGGCCCGCGTCGTCAAGGTCGACGTTCTCCAGGACAAGGCGCGCCAGCTCGGCGTGACCTCGGAGGACATTGCCACGACCTTGAATTCGGTGCTCGAGGGCACGCCGATCACGCAGGTGCGCGACAGCATCTATCTCGTCAATGTCACCGGACGTGCAACCGCGCCGGAACGTGCTTCCATCAACACGCTGCGCGATTTGCAGTTGACGGGGCTCGGCGGTCAATCCGTGCCGCTCGGAGCCGTCGCCAATCTGCGGTACGAGCTCGAGCAGCCGACGATCTGGCGGCGCGCACGGATCCCCACCATCACGTTGAAGGCCGGCATCGTCGGCAACGTGCAGCCCAAGACGATCGTGGACCAGCTCGCGCCGAAGGTGGCGGAGTTCAGCAAAGCGCTACCGGCCGGCTATTCGGTGATGATCGGCGGCTCCGTGGAGGAGAGCGCCAAGAGCCAGGCGCCGATCATGGCCGTCGTTCCGCTCATGCTCTTCGTCATGGCCACGGTGCTGATGATCCAGTTGCAGAGCTTCCATCGCTTGTTTCTGGTGTTCGCCGTTGCGCCGCTCGCCGTCATCGGCGTGGTCATGGCGCTCCTGCCGAGCGGCGCCCCGCTTGGCTTCGTGGCTATCCTCGGCGTGCTCGCCCTGATCGGCATCCTGGTGCGCAACTCCGTGATCCTGATCGTCCAGATCGAGGATTTGAGGAAGGAGGGGCGCCCGGCCTGGGATGCCGTTGTGGAAGCGACCGAGCATCGCATGCGGCCGATCCTGCTGACCGCGGCCGCGGCAAGTCTCGCGCTGATTCCGATCGCGCGCGAGATCTTCTGGGGCCCGATGGCTTACGCGATGATGGGCGGCATCATTGTCGGCACGCTGCTGACGCTGCTGTTCCTGCCGGCGCTGTATGTGGCGTGGTTCCGCATTCACCCTGATCACAGCGATCACTCGTCCACGCATGAGCCCGCGGTGCCGTCTCACGATGATGCGCCTGCTTCGGAGCGGATATCCGTACCCAAACCCGAGCCCGTTCTCGAAACGCAGTTTTGACAAGAGGAAAGACCATGTCCCGCAAGAAACTCCTGATACTGTCCCTCACTGCAACGCTCGCAGCCGTGACGCTGTCGCCACATGCAGCCTTCGCGCAGTTTCCTCCGCCGCCCCCCATGGCCGGGCCTCCGCCGATTGCGGCCGGCGGG
>NZ_AJQF01000516.1:0-2269 GCF_000261705.1 Bradyrhizobium genomosp. III
TTTCGCAGCTCGTCCTCCGATAGGGCCTGGCGGTGCCCCCCGTGCCGGCCTTGGCGGCCCGGCGCCTCGTCTCGGTACTGGACCTGCACCGCGCGGTGATCTCGCGGCGGCTGGGCGTGTCGGCGCCGCTGGTCGGGGCGGACCGACGGTGGAGAGTGCGGTTCGCGGCACATCGGTCACTTACAACCGCTTCGGAGACCACGGCCGCTACGGCGGATACCAATACGGCCATCGCGCCGCCTATGTTGCAGGCGCCTATGCTGCCGGAGCCTCTGCCGGCTACACCTATGGCCGTTCGCGCGATGACTATTCCTCGGACAGTGACTGCCACTACGTCTACGGGCGATACCGGCGCGTGATGGTGTGCAATTAGCGCATCGCGATTGTGCTCAGAAGCGACTTCATCCTGCGAGGCGCGTGAGTCACTTGTCCCCTTTAAGCAACTCAACATTGGCCTCCGCCTTCCGGAGTTTCGCCGCGCCGGTAAGGTTGCGATCGTGCGACGAAACCGTTCTCGGTCGGATAAGCCCGGGGCTGCGACCAGTAAGTCAGAGCAGGCGAACAATGGGATCGAAGTTCGAGGCGCTCCGCGGCCGCGTTGCGTATGATTTCACGCTAGCCTACGATCTTGTGCGATGTTTGTACGGATCGCGCTTGGCGCTGATTGCGTTCTATGCGCGAGGCTTGAGATGGGCAGGTATTGGAGCAAGCCGTCCGCTAAACAACAGCGCAAGTCAGCCTGGGGTGTGATGCGGAAGCGTCAGCAGCGAGTTGGTCGCCTGACCACTGAGGATCGAGCAGTGTCTTGAGCGGAAGGGCATGCTTCACGATGGGAGATTTCAGCAAGATATAGCTGAAGTATTTCTCGATGCCGACGTTGCGTTCAAGTAGGTTTTCCATTCGCTCTTGATAGTGGTTGATGTTGCGGCACACGAAGCGCAGCAAATAGTCGTAACCGCCGCTGATAAGATGGCATTCCATCAGCTCGTCGACGTTGCGCATACAGGACTCGAACTTGACGAAATCTTCCTTGCGGTGATCGACTAAGGTGATTTCGGTGAAGACCGTTATGCTCTCGGTCAGCTTCGCAAGGTTGATCTGCGCACCATAGCCCCTTATGTACCCGGCCGCTTCCAGCCGCTTGACACGTTGCAGGCACGGGCTCGCCGAAAGGCCGACTGCCTCGGCCAGATTGGCGTTGGTCATCCTGCCGTCCTTCTGCAGCTGGACGAGGACGTTCAAGTCGATTCGATCGAGCTTCGGGATGCCGTTCAATGGTCTTGAACTCTTAATCCGCGGGTCCCAGGTTCGAGCCCTGGTGCGTCCACCACCTTTAAAAGATTGGCCCGCAAGAGCTTTTTTAAGCTCTTCGACAGAACAATGCACGTCTCGTGCGACGTTCTTTGTATTGGGTGGACACGGCCAGATTGCCGTTCGGCTTTTTCCTGGTCTCTATATCGTCACCCATTCGATAAAGCGCACAGATCCGATGGGACAAGTCGATTACGTGCTTGTCGTAGCGCTCGTACGGATTGTCTCAGCCGCGAAAAGGGCGGCGAACCTTCTGAAAGTCAGGTAGATGCCACAAGCGGGGCGTTGCGGGACAGCTGGCCCGAAGAGGGGGCGTGGGGCGGCGCAGCGATCGCTGGCGGAGCCGCAAAGATCCGTCGTGCACGCACGATCTAGCTCTTCCGCGTCAGCCGCGCTTTCGCTGAGAGGGTGGCTTGAACTCCACGACCTCGTGCTGGCCGCACGGATTAGGTGGCTCATTTTTCTTCACGATTAGCTCAAGCTCGAGAGCCTCGAAGGCGAGCTCATCCGCCAAGCGCTTAAACAGCTCGCGCTTTTCCATGTCCGTCGCCTGCTGACTCATCAGCGTAAACTCTCTGGCGTCAGCGCGGACCTTTTCCAAACGTCGTCGGAGGTCCTTCATGTGTGCCGGCTTAGCTTTTAAACTTATCCTCGGCCCGAACAATCAGTTTGCTTGTTCGGATCCACCGGGAGTCAACTGCCGAAACGCGAATTTGGTTCTATGCGGACCGCCAAATTCGCCGCTCATCGTGCTGCGAAATTTGGCCGTGCTCCACCCGGCCCCTGTTCAGGGATTGCGGGCTGAGGACGGCCGTCCTGGCTGATGAGCCATCCCTGTCCGGCTATCGCCGGATGATGCATAGAATTAGCATACCTGAAGGGCCATGAATGTTCGAAAGCGCACAGACGCGAGTGTTGCGCCCGACTAGGGTCTGTACCTAAATAGCGCCACGTGATT
>NZ_AJQF01000517.1:0-20781 GCF_000261705.1 Bradyrhizobium genomosp. III
AGGGTCGTGGTGCCGCTCGCCGCCGTGGTGCCGCCGGCCGCGCCGCTAAACACAACGTTGCTGCTTGCGGTCGCGCTGGCGAAGCTCGTCGTGCCGCGCAGGTCGGCCGCCGTCGCACCGGCGATGGTGGCGGAGACGTTCGACTTGGTGGAGTAGCCGACCGTGGTCTGCAGCGCCTGGTTGGCGATCGACTTCGCAGAGTCGATCAGCTTCTGCAGCGAGGTGATGCCGGTGTTGGCAGCCTGCAGCACCTGCACGCCGTTGGCGATGCCATCGAGCAGATTGTTGATGTCGCTGGCGCGGTTGTCGAGCGACTGGGCGGTGAAGAAGTTGGTGGGATTGTCCAGGGCCGAATTGACACTCTTGCCGGTCGACAGACGGTTCTGCGTGGTGGCGAGAAGATCAGCAGTGGACTGGAGGGAGAGGAGGTTCTGGCGAACCGACGCGGAGAGGACGATGCCTGACATAACTCTGTTACCTTTCTGGTAAACGACGCAACTGTTACTCGTCTGCTTGGATCGAGAGTGACCCAGCGACCGGCGGACCGTGGCGCCGAGACCTCTAACGAAACATGAAATGAAATCCGTGCCTTTGCCGGGTTTCGCGTGATTCGGCCGGGGACGCCGCGCAAGATCGCCGCGCAGCCGCAAGGGTACGAGCTTGAAAATATTGCGGTTTCCCGCGTGAACGGCGGGAATTTACAGGTCGTTAACTAATTCCGAGCGAGAATCACGTCTTAATAGGCCGCAACGAGCGCTCGGTTACGAAAGCGTTGATGGAGAACAGGCAATGGCCCTCAAGGTCGAGCTCAGACCGCACGAACGCATCATCGTCGGCAACTGCGTGATTACCAACACGGACCAGCGCGCGCGCCTCCTGATCGACGGCGACAACGTGCCGATCCTGCGCGAGCGCGACATCCTCACGCCGGAGACCGCGGATTCGCCGGCGAAGCTCGTCTATCTGGCGGTCCAGCTCATGTACATCTCGCCGGATCCGCAGAGCCAGCACGGCACCTATTTCAACCTGGTGCGCGACATCGTCACCGCGGTGCCGAGCGCCTGGCCGATCATCGAGGGCATCAACAACAACATCCTGAACGGCGACCTCTACCGGGCGCTGAAGGATGCCCGCAAGCTGATCGCCTATGAAGAGAAGCTGCGGAGCCAATTCGAGGCCACCCACCCCCAGACGGAAGCGGCCAAGGACGTGAGCTCCGCCGCCTGACCGCGCGCGGCCGCGCCACGCGAACGACCCAGTCCGCAAACGACAACGGCCCCGGATCGTCTCCGGGGCCGTTGTCGTTTCAGCCATGCACCAGTGCTATTGCGCCGCGAGCGGCGGTGCCTCGACCTCGATCATCCCGTCGCCGCACCGCCGGCCGCCGAACTCCAGCACAGCCGCGACCAGCGCATCGATGTCCGCCTCCTCGGTGCGGTGATTGACGATCGCGGCGCGGATCGCAAACCTGCCGCCCAGCGTCGTGCTCGAGGGAGCTGCTATTCCGGACTCCTGGATGTCGGCGACAATCTCGCGATTGACCGCATCATCGGCACGATAGCGGAAGCAGACGATGTTGAGGTTGACCGGCGCCAGCAATTCCAGCCGCGGTTCAGCCATTACGCGGGCCTCCAGATATTTCGCCAGCGCGCAGCTTCTCGTGATCGTCGCACCCAGCCGATCGGTGCCGAATGTCTTCAGCGTGAACCACGTCTTCAGCGCACGGAAGCCGCGCGAAAGATCGGGGCCGAGATCGCAGGGCCAGACCGCGCCCGCCGCAAGCCCCCTCGCCTCGCGGCGCAGATAGGCCGCGGGCTGCGCGAAGGCCTGCCGATGCAGCTCGCCGTCGCGCACCAGCAGGAAGCCAGCGTCGTAGGGCACCTGCCCCCATTTGTGAAAGTCGAGTGCAATGGAATCTGCGAGCTCGATGCCGCCGAGCAGCGGCGCGAGCTCGGGCGAGAAGATCGCAAGCGCGCCGAATGCGCCATCGACGTGAAACCAGATTCCCTCCTCGCGGCACAGCTCCGCGATCGCCTCGAGGTCGTCGATCGCGCCGATATCGACGGTGCCGGCAGAGGCAACGACGAGGAACGGCTTGAAACCGACCTCGCGATCGATTGTGATCTGCGCGCGCAGCGCGGCTACGTCGATGCGATGATCGGCCTCGACGCCGATCTTGCGCAGCGCGTCGGTGCCGAGCCCGGCGATGTCCATCGCCCTGGAGACGCAGCCATGCGCGGCCTGCGACGTATAGGCCGTGAGCACCGCGCCGTCATTGCCGATGCCGTATTGCCGCGCCAGCGTGCCGAGCGCAGCGTTACGCGCCACCAGCACCGCCATCAGATTGGCCATCGACGTGCCCGTGACGAAGATGCCGCTCGCACTGTCCGGAAAGGCGAACAGGCGACGCATCCATTCGACGATCTGACGCTCGACCTCGATCGGCATGTGGTCGCGTCCGCCGAGATTGGCGTTGAGGCCGGCTGCGAGCATGTCCGCGATCATGCCGACCGCGGTGCCGCCGCCATGCACCCAGCCCATGAAGCCGGGATGGACGTTGCCGGTCGCATAGGGCGCGACGTGATCGGCGAATTCGCGGTAGACCTCGGCGAGGTCGCTCGCCTCGCGCGGCACGTCGGCCTTGAAGGCCGCGCGGGTCGCATCGGGAATCGGCTGCCAGACCGGACGCGCCCGAACGTTGGCGACGCCGTCGATCGCATCGTCGAGCATGCGATGGGCGAGCGCGCGAAATTCGCTCCAGTTCTGCGGGTCGAGCGAGGCGTGCGCGACGGAGCTTTGCGCGTTGCGGATGATCTCGTTCATGCTGCACTCCCCTCGCCGGCTCCTGCATGCCGCGACAGCATCGCCGAGAACGCCGCAAAGATCTTTCGCATCTGTGGCGGCTTGTAGGGAAACACGACCGGCGAATCCATGTTGTGCACGACGGCGGTGTTGTCGGCCTCGAACACCAGGAGCTCGCCGTCCTGGTTCTCGGCGCAATCGACGATGAAATAATCGAGGCCGACACGCCTGCTCATCTCGTCGAGCGCGCGTCCGTGGCGCGCGGCGAAGGCGTGATCGAAGTCGCGCATGAAGATCGCTTCTTCTGCCCGCTTCTCCTCGCTGAACGCCATGTAGGCGTTGAGATACCAGATGTCCCAGCGGTCGGCGATCGCCATGTGGCAGGCGTAGGGTTTGCCGTCGACCATCGCGAGACGATATTTGCGGTAGAGCCCGTCGGGATTCACATAGTCGACGAAGCGCGCGACGAAGAAATCCTGCTCATCACGCTCGGCAAGGTAGGCTGCGAGCGCGGCCGCATCGTGGAGCTTCGCGAGTCCGACGCCGGCATGCGATCCGCGCGGCCGCGCGATCATCGGAAAGCGCAGTTCGGCCGCGATGTCCCGGCAGGCGATCTGCCCTCGCGAAAGCTCGGACAATTGCGCGCGCGTCGCGTGGATGGTCGCGGGAATGTCGAGACCCGGCACGCCGGCCAGCAGCCGATGCAGCTTGTCGCGATCGAGATTGCCGATGCGATCGGGACGATTGAGCAGCGGCCGCGGCCAGTGCGGCGCGGCCTTCTCGATCGAGGCGAGCGCATCTCGGCACTCCTCGGAATCGGAGGCGACCACGATGGCGACGTCATGCTCCGGCAAATTCTCCGGCAGACCGACGCCCTTGACCACGTAGAGCGTCAACAGCTCGATGTCGGAGTCTTCGAGCAGAAAATCGATCGGCGTGTTGCCGCCCATGTCGATGTCGGCTGCCAGCGCGAGCACGCGCAAGCCCGGCTTCGGAGCAGCGCCCGGCGTGCGAAACAATTGGTGGAAGCTCAGTACCTCCGACTGGATCGCAAGCCCCTGATCCTTGTCGCCGAGTAGCTGGGTGATCAACGACAGATCCAGCCCTTCGCCCGCCAGTGCGGTCCCCGCCGCGATCCGCGCCAGCAGCTGGTCGCGCAACGGATGCAGGTCGACGCCTTCGAAGGCCTGGCGCGTCAGCTGCGCAAAGCCGATGCGATCGGCGTAGTTCGCCGCCGTCATGCGAAGCGGCGCGGAAACCGGATGCTGCATCTCACACCTCGAACGCGGAGTTTACCGGCACGGCCGCAACCGCGCCACGGTCGAGCAGCAGCTCGATCTTTACCAGGACATGGGCGATGCGATCGAGAATCTGCTGCACGTTGCGTTGCGCCTGCGCCATGTCCGGCGACCAGGCCTCGGTCACGAGCCGTGCGCCGACGCAGAGGCGCAGTACGGCCTGCGGTGCCTCGCCCTGCCGCTCCAGCCGGACCGGCTGGCCGATCAGGCAGCGCTGCACGGCGACCTGCCGGTCCGCCGCACTGCCGCCGATCGCCTCGTTCATGTCACGCGCCAGCGCCCGATGAACGGCCGCGGTCTCGGCGATCGAGACCGGCTTGCCGTCGCGCAGCAGGATGAACGGAAAGATCGTGGTTTGTGCAAATTCCTCATCATCCACGCCGGCGGTCCCGATCGCGGATGGGACGGCGCGAAGCGAAGGCGACAGCGCGATCATGCTGTCGATGCCGGCGGCGAGCTCGGCGAGCATCTCGGCGCGGAAAGCCCCTGATACGGAGTAGTAGCGGCCGATCTCGGCCAGCGCCGCTTCCCAGCGCAGCCATTGACCGAAATTCGGACGGCGTTCGAAGCGCGAACGCAGCGCCGTCCAGGCCACCGGCCAATCGCAACGGCCGGCATAGTCGAAGATACCAGGCGCAAACCCCTCGACCCGGTCGAGCGACCGCGAAAGGCCCTTCGGCACCAGCACCGCGCCGCTGAAGGCGGGCCCACCGAAGAATTTCGAGCCTGTCATCAGCACCATATAGCCGCGGTCGAGATAAGAGCGCAGCCGGCGGCGGCCGAGCCGGGCCTGGCAGGCGTCAACGACGATCTGGACCTTGCGCGGCCAGCGGCGCGCCATCTCGTCGAGACAGGCCGCGCTCGGTGCGCGCCAGCCGAGCTTCGATGCGTCCATGATGTGGAGCAGCACGGGCGCGCCTTGCGCGATCGTGGCCTCGATCGCATGCAGCACCGCGGCATCCGCGTCCGCGCGCATCGCAATCCCCGGCGCGGTCCCGAGCAGCGGCAATGCGAGACTGGCGCCGGCGAGCCCCGCAACCGCACCGTCCTTGCGAACCGCGAGGCCGCTCGCCGTCATGGAGCTGAAATGGTGCCCGCGGGCGGTGTGGATCGTCCCGCTTCCGGTCTGGTCGGCGCCGACCACGATCGTCACCGGCGGCGCGCCGAGCACCGCGCGCGCCAGGAACAGGGCGTGGAGCTGGGAGTCGGTGCCGGAGGGCGAGAACACGACGTCGACGCGCGGCGAGAGCTGGAGATGGCCGCGCAGCTCGTCCCGCATGTCCTCGCAGCGCGCATCGAAGGCGACCTCGACCTCGTCGAACAGGCACTTGTGCATCAGCTCTTCGCGCGCCAGCGCGGCACGGTCGTAGGCCATTTGCGAGATCGTCGATGCGGTCGAGGAGGCGAAATTCCAGATCTCCGGCTCCGGCGAAGCCGCGCAGCCATAGCCGTTGACGCGATCGCTGGCGTCGAGCGCCAGCCGCGGATCACCGCCGGAGACGAGCAGCGTGTCCAGTGGCGTGAAGAGATCGCGCAGGCGATAACGCGAGCCGCCGTCGGGGGCGCGCTCCTGACCTGACAGACGGGATGCGCCGGCGCTCATCCCGGAAGGCTCACGCCGCATCGGCCGCCGCCGCGGGCGCCGGCGCGAATTGCGAGGCGATGTCGCCGTGGAATACCGACGGCCCGACGTGATCGAGCGAGCTCTGGATATCGGCCCAGATCTCGCCGCCGATATCGGTCCAGCGCTTGCAGAAGGCGAAGTCCTCGGAAAGATACGTGCCGGTCGCCGGATCGATCATGCATTCGAACAGCGCGAAACGGTTCTGGCTCGCCGCCAGCGTATCGTGCGAATGCTCGCGGAAGAACTGCAAGGCCGCATAGTCCGGATGGCGGCACATCGCCTCCAGCGCCTGGCGCCGGATCATCAGGAAGCCGGTGCCCGCATAACGCACCCGGGTGAAGCCGTTGACCACGACGATGCGATCGGGGTCCTCGATCTCGAGCACGTAATCGAGCGAGGCGGCCGGCACGTCGGTGCGGCCGGCGTCAATCGCACGCTTTGCCTTATCCCAATTGACCCGCTTGATCGGATAGCAGCCGGCGACGACGTCCGCGCCGCATTCGATCAGCCTGAACACCTGCTCCGGCTTGAAGCCGATATCGGCATCGATGAACAGGAAATGCGTCGCCCTGGGATCGTCCAGGAACATCGCGACCAGATTGGCCCGCGCGCGGGTGATCAGCGCATCGCCGTCGCGCAGCAGCACCTTGAGCTCGAGATTGGACATGCCGTGCACGGCCCGCTGCAGCGCGAAGATCGAGCTCGCATAGATGCTCGACACCTGCCCGCCGAAGCACGGCGTTGCCACTACCAATTGCATCCTGTCCGACATCGGCAGCTCCGCCCCGCTCCAATCCTCACCAAGAGGTAAAGAGGCATGGTTAACGGCGCCTTAACGCATCCTTACAGGAACTTGACGAGCGACAGCTGCGCGAGGTTCGAGGTCACCTGGTAGGACGCCTGGAGCGCGTTCTGCAGCGCCAGCAGCTGGCTCGCGACCTCGTCCGGCGAGGCCGATTCCGCCTGGTCGATGATGGTCTGGAGCTGCGCCTTGGCCTGGGTCTGGCGCGTGCTCGCGTCCTTCATCGTGTTCTGGGCCATCGCGATGTCGGTCTGGATGTCCTCGATGCGCTGCTGGCCGGGCTGCTGGGTCAGCGCCTGGGTGGTGCGCAGGCTCAGCGCGGCGACCTGCCCGCCCGAATACTGCCCGGTCGGCGAGGTCGAGAAGGTCCCGAACACCGCGATTGCCTGCAGCTGCCGGCGGATCGCGTCCTCGTTCGCCTGGGCGCCGTACTGCACCGTGACGGAATCGTCGACCCGCGCCATCGCGGTGGAGCGCGCCGGGCCGGGCCCGTCATTGCCGGTGTACCACTTCACGGTGTTGGCCGAGCCGTTGACCAGCGTCGTCGCCGAGCTCGCGGGCGAGGAGCCGACGCGCAGCGGCGGCTGCGTCGCGGTCACCGGCGTCGCGCTGAAACCGAGCGAACCGAGCGCGCCGGTATTCGAGCTCGTGATGTTCAGGCTCGCCGCATCGTCCGTGTTGATCGTGATCGAACCGCCATGGATTGTCGACGGCTTCGACGTCCCCGTGATCGCGTCGATCTTGCTCATCAGCGTCTGGACGCTGTCGCCGACGTTGAGCTGGTTGCCGGTCGCGCCCGAGGCCACGAAGGTCAGCGTGGTGCCGTTGACGGTGATGGTGTCGCCGGCGACGAAACCCGGCGAGATCGAGTCCGTGGGGCTCGCACCGGACAGCGCCGTCGCTCCGCTGATCGGTACGAGTGGGCCCGCCTGGCTGGTCTTGGGCGTGCCGATCGCAGAGCTGGCGGTGTTGAAGAAATTGTCGCCCGCCGTGACCGCGGATGCCGCCACCAGCGAGGTGCCCGCGAGCTTCTTGATCGCGGTGTTCAGCGCCGTGTTGAGATTCGTCGCGGTGTTGGCCGGGTTGACGGGGGTGCTTGCGTCGATCGCGAAGCTGCCCACCGGGGTCGGCGTAGCCGTCGAGGCGGTCAGGTCGATCTGCTCGGTCGAGCCGTCCGGCAAGGTGAACTGAACGCTGAGCTTGTCGCCGTTGTTCGGATTGAGGCCGTTGAGATTGACCGAGAACGACACCGGCGAGCCGCTCGGACCGGTGATGGTGGCGCCCGTCAGTGTCGAGGAGACCGCCGCGACCTTCAGACCGAACGGCGAACCGGCAACGTCCTCGGACACCTGTATCGCGCCCGACGGCAGCGTCGACTGCACCAGACGACCCATCCCGTCGCCGAGGTCGGCGGCCTGGCGCTCCGCCATCACGGTCTTGAACCCCGCCTGCGTCGTGGTGCCGTTGATGATGTCGCCGGCATCCGCGACCGACTGCGTGCTGACGGCGGTCCCCGAGAACAGATAGCGGTTGCCCGTCTGCGTGTTGAGCACGCCGACCATCGAGCCGAACTGGGCGGCGGCGGTGTTCTGCGCGATGGTCTGGCCGTTGACGTTGAGATCCTGCGCGGTGTTGGCCGCGCCCGTCTGCACCGTGCTGCGGATCTTGGTCAGCGACTGCAGCGCGGTGTTGGCGAGGTTGATGCTGACATTGACGTTGGTGATCGTGTCGGTATAGGCGGCGATGTTGGAGAGCTGCGCGCGCCCGGCGATCGCAAAGCCCTCGTTGGTGCCCATCCCGGAATAGTTCTGCGACAGCTTGCCGGTCGAGAGCTGCGTCGACAGGTCGGTGAGCTGCTGATTGATGTTGCGGATCTGCGAGCCGAGAATCGACGAAGAGTAGTTGATGCTGCTGATCGACATGTTTCAGAGCCCTGTTACTTGTTACACTTGAGCCTGGAGCAACGTATTCATCATGCTCTGCACCACCGACATGACGTGGGCGTTGGCGGCATAGGCATTCTGCAGCTGGATCAGGTTCGACATCTCCGAGTCCAGATTGACCTTGGAGGTCGAGTCGAACTTGGCCTGGAGCGTCGAGACCACGACGCTCTGGCCCTGCTGGAGCTGGGTGGCCTGGGTCGCGGAATTGGCCTGGACGCTCAGGAACTGCTGCAGATAATTCGAAACGCTGCCGGTGAAGGGCTGGCTCGCCGAGCCGAGACCGCTCGTTGGCGAATAGGAGAACACCGCCGAGGTGAGCTGCGAGTAGAGATAGTCCGAACGCGCGGTGTCACCCGAAGGCGTCACCGGCGAGGTGTTGTACACCGACATCCTGGTCGGGTCGTTGACCAGCTGCGTGTTCACGGCGATGCGTCCGGCAAGGCCGGTCATCTGCGAGCCCGAGGCGGTGATCGCGCCGGTGTAGAGCGCCTGTCCGCCGTCGGTGAACAGCGGCAGTTGTGGATTGCCCGAGGTCAGCGACGAGATCGTCTTGGTGATCGAGGACGAACTGACCTTGGCAAGGCCGCTGTTGTCGTCCGTGATCCGCAGCGTCGTGGCGCTCGCCGGCGGCAGCGCGGCGGAGAACGTCAAATGCGAGGTGGGGAGCGCCGTGTTGAGCGCCGAAGCGATCGCGCCCATGCCGCCGGAGAAGTTCACGCCGATCTGCATCGGATTGGCGTTGGTGGCGTTCTGCAGCGGCAGCGCCGCCGGATCGGTGACGTTGACAAGGGTGACCTGGCGCTTCGTGTTGGTCGCCGTATCGGTGTAGGTGAAGGTGGCGGTGTTGCCCGGCAGCGCCCCGGCAAGGTCGATGTCGAAGCCGGCCGGCGGGCCCGACACCGTGGTGCCGGCGGTGGTCTTGTCCGACAGCGCGCTCGACATCGTGGCAGCGAGCTGGTCGATCTGGTTCTGCGCCTGCACCAGCGTCTCGTCGCGCAGCTTCAGATCGGCTGCGATCTGGCCCGAGGAGACCACGTTGTTGGCGACCACGTCGACCTTCGAGCCGTTCGGCAGCACGATGTTGAGCGCGCCGACGCCGGACTTGGCCGGATCGATGTTGTAGAGCGAGGTCGCCGACAGCGCGCCGGCGGAAGCAAAGGTGAATTGCGAGGCGAGCCCGGCGCCGACGAGCTGGATGCCCGTCGTGGTGTAGATGTTGGCCTGGTTCGAACCGTCGGTGGTGACGCGGACGTCGACATATTTCGACAGCGTGTTGATGGCCTGGTCGCGCTGGTCCATCAGCGTCGCGGCCGAGGGATCGTTGGCCGACAGGCCCTGCAGCTTGGTGTTGATGTCGGCGATCTGCTGCATGGCGACGTTGGCCGCTTGCGCCGAGTTGCCGAGATCCTGCTCGACATTGGAGCGCAGCGACTGGATGCCCTTGGTGGTGACGTTGAGCTGCGTGGCCAGCGCCTGCGCCGCACCGAGCGCCACGGTTTGCGCCGATGAGGCGCCCGAGCTGGTCGACAGCGCCTGCAGCGCCGTGGTGAACTTGTTCAGCGCGGTTTCGAGCGTGCCGCTGTTGCCCGGCGTGCCATAGACATTCTGAAGCTGCTTCAGGATGTTGGCCATCTGATCGGCGTAGCCGCTGCCGCCGGTCTCGGTGCGCAGCTGGTTCAGCACATAGGTGTCGAGCTCCCGGCTGACGCCGGTCGTCATCGCCGTCGAGCCGAAATCGCCGGTGGTGACCTCGATCTGGTTCGGGGTCTGGACGACGTAACCCGGCGTCTGCGCATTGGCGACGTTCGAGGAAACGATCGAGAGCGCGGCCTGGTTGGCACGCAGACCGCTCATCGCACTGGCGAGGGCTGAACTCAAACCCATGTTACTTGCCGCCTTTGGTTACGTTACGCGCCGATCAGCGCAACACGTTCAAGAGGTCCTGCACCATCGAATTCGCAGTCGTGATCACCTTGGTGTTGGCCGAATAGGCCTGCTGGGTCACGATCAGCTTGGTGAATTCGTCGGCGATGTCGGTGTTGGATCCCTCCAGCGACGAGCCGCTAATGGTGCCCGAAGCGCCGTCGATCGCGTCACCCGACTGCTCGGTCGCGGCATAGGCACCGCCGTCCATCGCCTTCAGATAATTGGTGCCGTTGAAGTGCGACAGCTGAACCTGAGCGAGGTTGAGGTTCTGGCCGTTGGAGAAGGTGCCGACCACGATGCCGTTGTTGTTGACGGCGACCGAGCGAAGCTGACCGGCGGCATAGCCATTCTGCGTGATGGTGTTGATGGTCACCGCGCCGCTGGTGCTGGCATATTGCGTCAGTCCGCCCGAGGAGATGTTGAAGGCGACCGAGCCGAGCGACTGACCGCTGACGCTGACATTGTTGATGGTGATGCCCGAGCCGCTCGGCGAGGTCAGCGAGCCGTCGCTGGCAAAGGTGAACGTCTGGCCGGTATTGACCCAGCCGACGGTCGTGCCGGTGGCGTTCGGATCGGTCTGGTAGAACAGGTTCCAGCTATCCGAATGACCCGCGCCCAGCGAGGCGCTGTCGGTCTTGGCCCAACGCAATTGCAGGTTCACCGGCGTGCCGGCGGCGTTGTAGGCGGTCACCGCGCCGCCGCTGATCGATTCCTTGGTGAAGGTCGCGATGTCGTTGCCGATCACGCCACCGGTGCCGGCGGTGCCGCCGCCGTCGCGGTTCTTGGTGATGGTCGAGGTGAAGCCGAGCGCCGAGAAGGCAGCGCTGTTGGAGCTGGACACCGAGAGGTTGGAGACGGTGCCGGTGTTCAGCGTGATGACGCCGCCGCTGCTGACCGACGATCCCGAGGCGCCGGAGAGCGCGTCGATCTTGCCGAGCAGAGTCGTGACATTGTCGGTGGTGAGGATCTGAGCGGCGCTGGGAACCGTAGGCGGCGAGACGAAAGTCAGTGTCTGGCCGTTGACGGTGATGGTATCGCCGGCGGCGAAGCCGGACGAGAGCACCTGGGCGCCACCGGCGGTCGCGCTGCCGCTCAGCACCGTTGCACCCGAGATCGCGGGCGAGGACAGCACGTTGCCGCCGCGGGTTACGCTGCTGATGCCGAGCGCGGTGGCGGCCGTACCGCTGCCGACCGCCACGTCGGTGCCGGTGCCGCTGGAGATCACGATGTTGCCGCTGGCGGAGAGCGAGGCCGTGACGCCGGCGCCGCCCGCAGTCTGGATCCCGTTCAGGATGTCCGCGACCGTCGCCGTGGTGCCCGCGCCGAGACCGATCGTGGTGTTGTTGCCGACGGTCGAGACCGTCGTGCCGCCGTTGAACGTGATGGTGTTGCCATTGATGGTCAGCGTCTGGCCGCTCAAGGCGGTGAGGATGCTGGAGGCGAGATGCGTGCCGACCGCGTTATCGAGCGATGTGGTGGTCGAGGCCACCGCCGACGAATTGTTCTGGAGTGCGACCGTGCCCGTGCCCGTCGTCGACGAGTAGGCCGAACGGACGTTGCCGGTTGCAGCCGCGCCGGACACCAATGCGTTGGCATAGGGCGCGGGAGGTGTGCCGACCGGCAGCGGGTTGGCTGCGAAATCGGACGGGTTCAGCCCGCCGGCCGCCAGCAGCGTGCCGCTCGACGCGGTCGTTTTCGCCACCGTGTTCGGCTGGGTCGGCAGGTTCGCAGCGTACTGGATCGAGGTGGTCGCCTGCGCCGGAATGAAGTTGTTCTGGAATTGCAGCACGTTTGCCACGCTGCCGGTCGGGTTACCGGTCTTCGGATCGACCGTGACGCCCATCAGGTAATAACCGGCGCCGTTGACCAGATTACCGTTGGCATTGAGCTGGAAGTCGCCGCGCCGCGTGTAATAGGTGACGCCGGTGAAGACCGGCACGTTGTCGACGACGCCGCTCGCCTTCTGGATCGAGAAGAAGCCGTCGCCGGTGATCGCCATGTTGGTGGCGACGGTGGAGCCCGAGATCGTGCCCTGCGTGGTGATGGTGGCCTTGGCGTTGGCCGTCACGCCGCCCGCGACCTGCTTGCTCGGGACCGAGGAGTCGGGGATGAGATCGACGAAGCTGGTGCCGATGCCCTTGTAACCGGTGGTGGATGAGTTCGCGATGTTGCCGGAGATGTTCTGCAGCGCGTAGGACTGCGCCTGCAGGCCACCCACCGAGGTGTTCATTGCATCGAAGATACCCATAACTTTGTCTCCAAATCCGATCTCGGCGGCGGGTCGACATGGCCGCAGTCGGAGGAGACAGTCGCAAGGGCTATGCCAATGCGGGTATCTTCAGAAAAACAATGACTTAACAAAAAAGCCCCAGCCTGATGACCGGGGCACATTTGCCGGGACCGGCAACAATTGCCGGGACACATCGTCGCTCCGGAGCGAGCGTCAGCATCGAATTCTGGTGCGCAATTGCGTACCTGAGAACCTCGAGATTCTCAGGTGCGCAAGCGCGCACCATAGCTCGGTCCTACGGACCGCCCCGGAATGACAAGGTAAACTCTACGTCGCTGACGCCGCCGCGGGGTGGAAAACCAGCCCGAAACCGTCGATGCAATAGCGCAATCCGGTCGGCTTCGGACCGTCGTCGAAGACGTGGCCGAGATGGCCGCCGCAGCGCCGGCAATGCACCTCTGTGCGAACCATGCCGTAGGCCCGGTCTTCGGTCTTGCCGACATTGCCCTCGATCGGCTGGTAGAAGCTCGGCCAGCCCGTACCGCTCTCGAACTTGGTCTCGGACGCGAACAGCGGCAGGTCGCAGCCGGCGCAGGCGAAGGTCCCCTTGCGGTGCTCCTTCAAGAGCGGACTGGAGCCGGGCCGCTCGGTGCCGTGGTTGCGCAGAATCTCATATTGCTGCGGCGTGAGCTGGGCGCGCCATTCAGCCTCCGTCTTCGTGATCTCGAACTTTTCCGCGGCTTTCTCGCCAGCCTCGGCGGGCGTTGCTCTCAGCCAGCGGAAGGCCCCAAGGCCGAACAGGCCGGCGGCAGTCGTCAACAGGATGCGGCGGTCAAACATCTCATTCTCCGTGCGCGGGCAATCCACGCCCTGAGATACGGGCTTCTGTCGGCCGAAGTTACACGTCCGGGCGGATTTTCTCTCAACTTATTGGGAGGCGGCGCCATCATGCGAGGCCGGTTCCACGGCATGCTCTGCCTCCCGAACCGCGCGTTTCGGGGGCGGGGCCGGTCGCGGCCTGACGGCGGGCGGCGGGCGGCGCGGACCGGTGCCGGCGGCCCGATTGGCTTCGGCAAGGCGCGCCTCGCGCTCCCTGTCCTTGACCCTGGCGCGTTCGCGGTAGCGGGCGAGCGAGCCCGCGGCGGCGGAACTCGCCCTGCCCCAGATCCCGACCAGCTGGCCCGCGACCCGCCCCGTGGCGCCGCCCGCCCAGACCAGCTCGAACGGCGAGAACAGCTTCCAGCGCTCATCGCCCCACAGGATGCTGCGCGCGATCATCTGCCCGGCCATGGCGGAGGTGTTCATGCCCTGGCGGCCGAACCCGCTCGCCACCCATAGACCTTTGCGCAACTGGCCGATCTGCGGCATGCCGTGCACGGTCTGGCCGGTGGCGCCGCCGAACATATCAGTGACCTCGACATTGCCGAGCTCCGGAAAGATCGTGCGGATCCGCCGCCTGACGCTGCCTGCAAAGCGCTGCGGACGCGCGGCCCAGGTGGTCTCCGGGCTCTCCCACATCAGCCGGTCGCCGTCGACGATGCGGAAATGGTCGACGCCGTCGGAATCCATCACCGCTCCCTTGAAGGCGATGATCTCGTGCACGCGCTCGCCGAGCGGCGCGGTGATGCCGGCATAGCGCCAGACCGGCAGCAGCGTCTCCGACAGGCGCCGCAAGGGTGCGCCGAGATGGATGTTGCCGGCAAGCACGATGTGGGTCGCGCGCATACGCGCCGACGGCGTGACGATGCGTTTGCGGATGCCGGAATGATCGATGCTGACGACCGGCGTGTCCTCGAAGATGCGGGCGCCTGCCCGCCGCGCCAGCGCCGCAAGGCCGTGCACATATTTGCGGCCGTCGACCTGGAACGCTTTGGGATAATACACGCCGTGGAAATAGCGATCGGTCCTGAGCACCTCGCGGACGCGATCGACCTGCCAGCCTTCGACCTCGGTATCGAAATCCTCGTTCAGCATCTGCAACCGGCTGATCAGACGGTCGCCGGCGTCGACGTTGGAGACCTCGAGCACGCCGTTGCTCGGGGCGATCCCCGGCATGTTCTCTTCCGTGGCGTTGGCGCGGACGAACTCGGCCCCCTCCTTGGACAGCGTCCACAATTCACGCGCGTCCTCGAAGCCGATGCGCTCGATCAGGTCGGTGAGCGGCAGCGCAAAGCCCGGCATCACGGTGCCGAGCTGGTTGCCGGAGGCGTTCCAGCCGATATGACGGCCCTCGAGCACCGCGACACTGGCCCCGAGCCGGGCCGCCTCCAGCGCGATGGAGAGCCCGGCAAGCCCGGCACCGATGACGCAGATGTCGGCGTCGAGATCGAACGACAGCCGCACACGGTCGCGAAAGCCGGCTTCTTCCTGGGACACGCTTGTGAAAGTCTCGCTCATGCCGTTTTCTTAGAGGACTGAGCGGGCGCTTGTCACCTTGTCCTCACCCGCGTCTGTACATTATCAGCGACCGTAACGATTCGAGAATGCCATGCGCCGTTTGATGCTGCTGCGTCACGCCAAGACCGAGACTGACGCGCCGAGCGGCCGTGACCAGGACCGGCGGCTCGACGATCGCGGCCACAAGGATGCCGCCCGGATCGGCGACTGGATCGCCACCCATCCGCCCTTCCCCGAGACCGTGCTGGTGTCGCACGCCGTCCGGGCCCGGCAGACCTGGGACGTCGCCTGGGAGGCGATGAAGGACCGCGTCCCGACGCCGCAGGTCGAGATCCTGCCGGAGCTCTACGGCGCCGATCCTGCGCAGATCCTGGAGTCCATTCGCACCGCAACCGCCCCGGCCGACCCGAAGCAATTGCTGCTGGTCGCCCATAATCCCGGCATGCACGAGGCTGCCTTGATGCTGATGGGTGGCGGCGATCCTGATGGCGCCAGGGCGCTCGCTGACAATCTGCCCACCGCGGGGCTTGCGATCTTCGACTTTGACGTCAAGGATTGGGGTGACGTGGCCTACCGCCGCGGCAAGCTGGTGCGGTTCACCAGCCCCAAGCTGCTTCGATCTGGGTGATCGCGACGGCCGGCAAAACGTGCTGACTGGAAGATTTGGAGGCGCAGATGTTCAAGTCCATCCTCGTGCCCATCGACCTCGCCGACACCGACCTCGCCAAGCCGGCGATCGCGACCGCGGCAACGCTGTCGCAGACCTGGAGCGGCCAGGTGCGCCTGCTCAACGTGTTGCCGATGACGCCGGTGATGCTGGCCGAATACGTGCCGGCCGATTTCGACGAGCAGCAGCGCCAGACCTCGGAAGAAGCCCTCGCCATCGTCGCACGCGAATCCGGCATCGAGCCGAGCCGCATCTCCAGCGTGGTGCGCCAGGGCGGCATCTACCACGAGATCCTGGAGGAAGCCGTGCACATGAAGGCCGATCTGATCGTGATGACCTCGCACCGGCCGGCAATGCGCACCTATTTCCTGGGCTCCAATGCCGGGCACGTCGTGCGCTACGCAAAGTGCTCGGTGCTGGTGGTGAGGCACTAGGCTCTGACCTATTCCCGTCATTGCGAGTGTGACGATGCAGGTGTGCGCCGGAAACTCCGCTCTCGTGCCCCGGACGCAGCGCAGCACGAAGTGATGCGCTGCAGAGCCGGGGCCCATGCATTAGGGAATGCCGTGGCCTCCTAGGTCGCGCCTCTGCGCAGCAACGCGAAGGGCGTTGCAGCGCGTCCGGGACACGAGAGCTACCAGACCTTGCGTTGCCCGACGGGCAAAACACCCAAGGTATCGGTCAACGCATGGCGGCGAAAATATTCCACTTTACCGAAATTCGGAAATGACGTATGTGTCGCGGCAACCCGGCCCAAGGAAGAGGGGCGTATCGCGATCGTCACGAACGCGGGCCGGACGGCGGTGGACGTGGGTCACATCGGCGCGAAGGGTTTTGCAGGGCGGAGAGCCGTGAGCAGAACCGTCGCGCACACGACCGGTGTGATCGGCGTACGGCAAAACCGTGTGGTCCTGACGCCCGGGGTCTGTGCGTCAAGTCTTGTGGTGATGGGTATCGTCCAACCGGACGCGCTCGTCAGCCATCCGCAAGGCGACGGGGGCAATAGTGCAACGCTCCCCGGGGAGAGCACGACATAAGCCGTAAAGCCACTGCGCAGGGAAGGCCGGGATGTCCTGGCTACACCTGTATGCCGCTGTGCAGATTTCCTTACTGCAACATCGCACAGTGGACCGCGGGTGCCAGCCGGCTCCCGGCCTTCCCTGCGCCCTCTTTCAATTATGAGGGTGAAGAGATGAAGCAAAGCTCGGGCGAGCTGCGCCGCGAGGATGACGAACCATGTCTATCGTTGAACAAAGGTCTCGTGCCCCGGACGCAGCGCAGCGCCTCTTCGGCGGTGCGCTGCAGAGCCGGGGCCCATGTGGCAGCACGCGTTGTGGCCCTCTGGGTCCCGGCTCTGCGCAGCAACGCTTACGCGTTGCAGCGCGTCCGGGACACGAGAGAGTTCGCCTCACAGATACCGCGTCAGTTCGGCCTTGACCTGCCCGTAGACGGCGTCCTCGATCTGGCTGCGCGTGATCCCGATGTCGCGCAGGGCGCGGTCGTCGAGCTCGTTCAATGTCTTCACCGCCGAGCGGCGCTCGAGGCGGTTGAACAGCGCATAGGCGCCCTGGGCGAGCGTTGCAAAAAATCCGCCCGTTGAGGATGGGCGTAAACTCCGCCCGGCAGTTTGCGAGATCGTGGTCATGTTTCTTCTCCGGCCTGTTGTCCCGCGCGGCGAAGCAGGTGCCGTTGGCGCCGACGCCGTCAGCGCCTGCACCTCATTTGCCGTCGGATTGCTCTCGCTCTCCTCGGCTCAATCGTGGAACTTGATGGAACTTAAATGCTCCAGTACACTGCTCGGAGCAAGTAAAACATTGCTCTCGGTGCAATAATGTCCAAGTTCGAGTACGTGAAGCTTGCCGATGCCATTGCCTCGGATATCTCTAACGGCACGTTAAGGCCCGGCGATCGGCTGCCGCCGCAGCGCAATTTTGCCTATGACCGCGGCATCGCGGTCTCGACCGCGAGCCGGGTTTATACGGAGCTGCTCCGTCGCGGCCTCGTCGTCGGCGAGGTCGGCCGCGGCACTTTCATCTCCGGCGACATCAGGCGCGAGGTCGAAGCATTGAGCGAGCCGCGCGATGCGCGGATCGATTTCGAGGTCAATTATCCGCTATTGCCGCAGCAATGGGCGATGATCGCCAAGAGCCTTGCGGGGCTCGAGCGCGTCGACGCGCTCGAATCCGCGCTGCGCGTCTCGACCAGCACCGGCACCAAGAGCGCGCGCAACGCGGCCGCCGCCTATCTCGCGCGCAAGGACTTCGCGCCGCAGGCCGAGCAGATTGTCTTCACCGCCAACGGCAAGCAATCGCTCGCCGCCGCGCTCGCGGCGCTCGTCCCCACCGGCGGCCGCTGCGGCGTCGAAGCGCTGACCTACCCTTACGTCAAGAGCATCGCGGCGCGGCTCGGCATCACGCTGGTCCCGATTCCCATGGACGAATTCGGCGCACGTCCCGATGCGATCCAGAAAGCGCATCGCGAGGCGCATCTGTCGGCGCTGTATCTGCAGCCCATCATTCAGAACCCGCTCGGCGTCACCATGAACGCGACGCGGCGCGCCGACATCATGCGCGTCGCCGAAAAGCTCGACCTCACCATCATCGAGGACACCGTCTACGGCTTCCTCGCCGACGACACGCCGCTCGCCGCGCTCGGCCCGGACCGCTGCATCGTGATCGACAGCCTGTCCAAGAAGGTCGCGCCGGGCCTTGCGCTCGGCATCCTCGTGGCGCCGCCTCACCTGCGCGAGAGCGTGATGAGCGCGGTGCGCACCGGCGGCTGGATCGCCTCCGGCCATGCGCTGGCTGCCGGGCAGCGGCTGATGGCCGACGGCACCGTCGCCGAGCTGACGCGGCTGAAGCGAATCGACGCCGCGCGGCGGCAGCAGACCGCCGCAAGGCTGCTGGCCGGCTACCAGCACGCGGCCGATCCGCGCTCCTATCATCTCTGGCTGACGCTGCCGCCGCACTGGCGCTCGCAGACCTTCGTCGGAGCAGCAGCGAGGCGCGGCATCGCGCTGACGCCCTCCTCCACCTTCGCGATCGCCCATGGCCATGCACCGAATGCGGTGCGCCTCGCCCTCGCGCCGCCCACCTTCGAGCAGCTCGATTCCGGCCTGCGCACGATCGTCTCGCTGCTCGGCACCAAGGAAGAGGATTTCGACTCCACGGAGTAGCTCGCGGAGGCCTCTCAGGCCTCCGGCCACTCCGCAATAAAGCCCTTCGCCCTGTACAGCTCGATCTTGTCCCATTCGTGCAGCATGCGGCGGCAAAATTCGGCGTCGGTGTGCCAGAGCGCGCGCGGCGTCGCAAAGCTGTCGACGGTGAGCAGCATCTTCGTCACCTCCGGCCAGTGCCGGTGCAGCGTCATCGGATAGCGCCGCGCGGTCCAGGTGTTGCCGAGGCAGATCACGCTGCGGATGTTTGCAAGGCTCAGCGCCGCATCGATGATCGGCAGCGAGAAGATCACGTTCTCGCCGGTGTTCATCGCGCGATGCTCCTCGAGGATCCGGTCCGCCGGAATGCCCGCCGCAATCATCGCAGCCTTGATGACCGTGCACTCGGATTGCTCCGAGCCCGGCGTCACACCGCCGCTGACAATCGACCAGCGGAAATAGCCCTCGCGCCACAGCCGCGCGGCGGTGTCTGCGCGCAAGCCGACGTCCTCGCGGGTGCCGAACATGAACAGCAGGTCGGCCGGCCGGAGCGGCGTCTCGATCAGATGGGTGCGGTTGATTCCCGCGATCTCGTCTGCCGTCGGCAGACGCGTGCTGCGGTCCATGACTGACATGGCGGCACGATGCGGCATCGGCGCGGTTGCGCGAAGTCACGTTTGATTGCGGCCGATTGCACCTAGGGCAGCAGGGCCTTCGGCACCTGATCGAAGCTGTATCTCTGCGGCTGGTTGCGCCGGACGAAGCCGCCGACCTGCCAGGCGAACAGCGCGGCAAAGCCGAGGATGAACAGCGCGCCGGCGAACTCGCCGCTCACGAGGGCGCGGATCAACAGGCCCGCCATCGCCACCGTCAGCACCGCCAGGAACGCCAGCACCGCCGCATAGGCCGTGCGGCCGAGCCCCGCCGTCAGCACCGCGCGGCTGCCCGCCTTCGCCATCCGGGCGTGCAGCGCGAGGATGAACGCGCGAAAGCCGTTGTCCTGCGGCGCCATCAGTGCCGCGGTCTGCCAGCTCGTCGACAGGATCGCGATGCGGCGGCCGCTGCTGTGAGTGACATCGGCGCGAAAGCGGTGCTGTTGCATCGACACCGGGCGGAACGACAGCCGGATCGCGCTGATCTCGTCATAAGGCCACAACGAGGTGCGGCCGCCGATGTGCCAGGACAGCCCCTGCTCCGTCAGCTCGAAGCGATGCGCCGAGCCGATCAGCGACGCCTTATAGGCATAGCTCGTGACTGACGTGACCTCGGCTTCCAAGACCTGCATCTCGATTCATCAATCCCGCCCGCGATCCGCTTGCGCGATCGCCCTCGCCCATCCTACAAGCGAGGCATGGCTGAGACGACCTTTTTTCCGCGCCGCCTGATTCTCGGCGCCGCCGTGATATCGGGCGTGCTGCTCGCGCTCGCGGTGCACATGCTGGGCGCGCGCTATGGGCTCGACCTCGGCGGTCTCTGGCGCTCCGACACGCACGAGTTCATACCCGCGGGCGCGGCGATCGCGTGGTGGCTGATCGCGACGGTCGGCTTCTCCGGCGGCTATTTCACGGCGACATTGATGCAGAGCGCCGCCGACGGCCAGATCCCGCAACGGATGCGGCAGTTCCTGATCGCGGTCGGCGTGCTGCTGCTCGCCGGTGCGGGCCAGGTGGCCTCGGCGCCGAGTCCGGTCCCGACCGTCTCGGGCGTGCTGGCCGGGCTCGCCGCGCTGTGCCTCGGCGCCGTCATGGCATTCTGCGGCGCCCATTTCGCCCTGCGCCGCGGCTAGAGCATGATCCGGAAAAGTGCGAAGCGGTTTTCCGAATAGATCATGCTCAAACAATAGGGTCCTCAAGCCGATGCAAGCAGCCGCGGGCGACCCAGCATGATCGTCACGTCGGAGGCGGGCCGCGGCTTGCTGAACAGATAGCCCTGCGCCTG